>NZ_JAPFPW010000017.1 GCF_026155325.1 Desulfobotulus pelophilus
ATTCTTTATCCCACAGATTGTATAGATAATAAAAATGGTCAATTTTTATCTCAATAACTCAAGTCCGAAACTTGAGTTACATTTTAGGCTCGCACGGAGGTGACAACTACCCTGACACAGGGGGGTATGCTATGCAAGAAGCTTTATTTGGTAATAAAAATAACCGTCGTAGTGCTGTAAGGTGGGACAGGATTATGGACGGTGGGTCATTTATCATAGCCATTGACTGCAGGTGACTGAGAGTAAATGATAAATAAGCAGGAGTTACAGATTGTTGTTCTTTGGGCCTTGGTTGGTTTTTTATCGTGGCTTTTCAGCGTACAGATTCTGTTTTCCATGAGTCATGGTATGGTTCACTCTGCTATAAATAAATATCCGGGGTCTGTATTCCCTAGAGAAATACTTTTGTTTATCAGTTCAAATTCTTTTGATATAATATCGCTTTTTATCGGAGCGTTTCTTTTGGGGTTTTTGTTCCGGCCAAAATTCGTACGTATGTTGTCATTTTATATGGCGTATCGTGCTGTTGGGATTTATTTCCTGATGGAGTCCTTGTTTTTATCTCATTTTCAAAACTGGACTTATGGCTTAGAATTTATTGAGTATATTTTTCTACTTATTGGCGCTTGTGTTGGAATGTTTGCCTTTGCAGCGGTTGCCTGTTTTGCTGGGAGGATGACTGGGCTTTTGCTGTTTGCCCGCGCGAACCGAAGGATCCGTTGAGGTGACCGAAAAGAGGGCATCCATGCTTATCCTCATATATACCGGATGCAGCAGAACAAAAGACCTGCGGGATGTCTGCGGACAAAAGTCATAACGGGCTATTCTTACGGACGATTACAGTTGATATTTTTTTATTTTTTTATAAAGAAGGGGTCTCGATATTCCAAGCAGTTTGGCTGCCTTGCTTTTATTCCCACCGCTTGTCTTCAGTGCCGAAGCAACAGCCTGTTTTTCTGTCTGCTTAACAAGCAGATCCAGCCCGAACCTTTCTTCGGAATCGTCTTTTCTTGAGCCTGAACCGTAATCTGCATAGGAAATTAATCCGCGCTGTACGTCATTTTCACTGATCTGACTTTTTCGTACCATAATGAGCAAGCGTTCAAGGATATTTCGCAGTTCTCTGATATTGCCGGGCCAGTCATAGCTCTGCAGGGCAAGAACAGCTCCCTTGGAAAGGGTCTTATGAAAAATACCATGGGCTTTTGACAGCTCTTCCCATATTTTCCGGCTAAGAAATGGAATTTCTTCAGGAGTCTGTTTCAGCTCAGGAATAATGATGGGAATGACATTGAGCCGGTAGAACAGATCGGCCCTGAACCGGTTTTCCTCCACGAGTTTTTCCAGAGGCTGGTTGGTCGAGGCAATGATTCTCACATCCACAGGAATGTTTTTTTCACTGCCAACGGGGGATATTTCCCTTTCCTGAATGGCTCTCAGCAGCTTGACCTGGGATGCTATGGGCATATCTCCAATCTCGTCAAGGAGAATGGTTCCCGTATGGGCAAGTTCAAACTTACCTTTTTTCCCTCCTCTTCTCGCACCGGTAAACGCCCCTTCTTCATAGCCGAAAAGTTCGGATTCAATGAGGTTCTCCTGAATGGCGCTGCAGTTGATCCGTATAAAAGGTTTGGAGCTGCGCGGGCTGAAGTTATGGATACTGTGGGCAAAAACTTCTTTCCCTGAACCGGAAGGGCCTCGTATCAATATGGTAGCATCGCTTGTGGCTGCCTGCATGGCTATTTCTTTCGCCATGGTCAGTTCTTCAGAAGAGCCGATAATGTCATCAAAGGTGTACTTGACATTCATGTTGACGGCCCTGATTTCCTTAAGGTTTTTAATTTTGGCATTCAGTTCCGCTATTTTTTCTGTGAGAAGCTTAACCTCTTCCACATATCGGAAACGTATCAGGCCCAGTGCGCCGACACAGTCACCGTTTTTGAGAATTGGAATTCTGGATACCACATAATGTTTTCCAGAAATGTCTTGAAAGCAGTCATGCTGGGCAATACCGGACTCGGCTGCTTTATGGAGTTGCGTATTGTCCACAATTTTTGTGACATGCTGGCCGATGACCTTATGGGGACTGATATTGTGAATTTCGCAGAAACTATCGTTTACATAGATAATTTGTCCCTCTGTATCCACGACCATGAGGCCGCATGCGCAATAATTGATAATGGTGCGCTGAAAATCGATAAGATTTTTTAAATCCGGGAAGGTCCCGATATTTTTTACTATCGCATAGGCTTCATTGGAAATGGCAAGGTTGCTGCCGCTCTGGTTATCGGAGCTTTTAAAGGCGCTTGTGGTATGATTGGCATCTTCCATGTCCGCTCCATTTCGGGGTTCTATTGCCGTGTATGAACTGAGCGTTTTGATTTAAAGCAGGTCTCTTCCATGAAGCAAAGTAAAAAATGGCATAATACCATATAGCCGTTGCCTGGCATGCTCGTGCGCAGCTTTGTAATGGAGCGTGACATATGTTCGTCTTTGTTAGCAGTTTCCCTATAACATCTCGAGTTTCAAAGCCTTTGCTTCTGATATGGCGGGTTCTGACAAAAGAAGAGTTTTTCTCTTCACTGACCCGTGGAAAGGGGGCAATGGTCTGGCTGCAGCCAGAGGTTTGTGCTGAATAGTGCATTGTTATTATAGTTTTTTTCCGAATCTCTTCCTTTTTGTCTTTCCTGCGTGAAAGCTCCTGCTGTCCTTGCGGATTTCTCTCCTCCTCCGTTTTTGAATGTTACATTCAATTACATAAACCCTATAGTTTTTTTTGTCAAACAATCATCCTTGCCGATTGATAAGGTACTCGTTTTAAAGGGTAATTGCTTGGTTTTATACCCTTGCGGTTTGGATGGCACGGATACTGAAATAGTTCAGGCTGCATGTCAGTGGAAAATGAATTCCAGTGATCTGAGCAGTCAACTTTTTTTGGGGAGGATTCAATGGCTAAGACATTTAAAGAGGTCATGGCAGATGCCGGTATCTCCATGGGATTTCAGGCGTGCGGTACGGCTCCTGAGGAGATGGTGGACCGGGAGGTGAAGCAGGAGCCCCATGAAAGGGTCAAAAAGCTGAAAAATATTTTCATGGAGACCCTTTCTTCGGCAAACAATGAATTTTCATACTGGTATACCCGGGAGTACATGAAGCATGACAATGAAATTCCGGTTGTGAGAAGGGCCAAAGCACTGAAGTGTGCTTTCAGCCATCTTACCCCGGTTATTTATCCCGGAGAAAAGCTTGTCATGCACAAAGCTCATTTTTTCCGGGGCTCATTCCCCATGCCATGGCTTTCGGAAGGCTTTTATGTGGCCAAGGAAGATGAGCTGTATCAGGAAGCCATGAAAAGAGGTTCTGCCTCCGTGGATGAGCATTCCAAATTTGGCCAGGGCGGTGGCAACGTTGTGGCGAGTTTCGGAAATGTGGTTTCCATCGCAGGGAAATTTGGCATGAGAAAGGAAGAAATTCCTGTTCTTGTGGCACTGGCTAAAAAGTGGGTTGGCAAGTCTGTAGATGATCTGGGCCATAAGTACGAAATGATGGTCCCTGAGTATGAGATCAAAGAAAAAATCATGCGCAACATTGTATGCATGTTTGACTCAGGATTTACCCTTCCTCAGGGCCGTGAGGTCATCAATTATTACTACCCGCTGGAATATGGTTTTGACGGGATCATCAAAATAGCAAGGGAAATGAAGGATACAGTAGCCGGGCGAGCCGACGGAGACGGTTTGATCGGCATGAACAGGCTGTACAACTATGAGGCGGTGATTCTTGCCATTGAAGGTGTACAGGCATGGATTCTGAATTATGCCAGAGAGGCCCGCAGGCTGGAAGCCATCGAAAAGGATACGGTTCAGCGGAAAGAATACGGCGAAATTGCCGATAGCCTTGAGTGGATTGCCCACCATCCTCCGCGGACATTCCGTGAGGCTTTTCAGCTGATTGAAACCGTGCACCTTTCGGTTCTGAATGAAGATGCCATTTCCGGTCTTTCTCCCGGTCGTATCGGTCAGATTCTGTATCCCTATTTTGAGCAGGATATGGAAGCGGGTCGCCTGACAGAAGATGAGGCGCTGGAACTGCTGGAGCTTGACAGGCTGGTCAAGACATCCATCGACTGCTTTGCTTCCGTGGGTGTTGTGGGAGGTGTTCTTTCCGGGAATACCTTTAACACCGTTTCCATAGGGGGGCTGGATAAATTCGGCAATTCTGCGGTAAACAGGCTTGAGTATCTCATTCTGAAAGCGGCGGCAAGCAATGCCATGCCCCAATCTACCCTCGCGCTCCTTTATGATGAAAAGCTGCCGGAAGATTTTCTTATGCTCGCGGCAGAAGTCATTAAAACCGGGGCGGGCTATCCGGCCTTCATGAACAATGATGTTGCCGAACACTTTCTGGTCTCCCATTACGGGCCTGAGGGCATGACCATTGAAGAATCCCGTGCCTGGGCCATTGGCGGCTGCCTTGAAACCTCTGCATGCTGCTGGAAGCCTCTTCACCTGAATGGCAGGGAATACTGGATTCCGGGTGGATGCGGTCAGCCAACGAGTGTGGGCGTTCACTTTATCTCCATGCCCAAGATACTGGAACTGACCCTCTATAACGGGGTGGATCAGCGTTCTGGCGAACAGGTTTTTGAACCCCATGGTGTGGAGCTGGATTCCTATGAAAAGATCTGGGATCAGTTCAAGGCATACTGGCAAAAAGCGGTAGAGGTTCTGACGCTTACCAACAATATTCAGCATGATGTCTGGCGAAAAAATAATATGGGCGTTTTCCACTCCGTACTGAAGCCGGACTGTCTTACCACGGGTCATCTGATCAATGAGCTGGGATATCGGTATAATGCAACCTTTAATGTGGAAAGCACGGGTACGGTCAATACGGTGAACTCCCTGGCGGCCATTCGCCGACTCGTTTTTGATGAGAAGAAAACAGACCTTGAAACCCTGAAACAGGCAATGAAGGAAAACTTTGGCTTTAAAACCGCTGATGAGGTCAATTCCTTCTCCATCGCCGATCAGCAGAAAAGGGATGATGATAAAGGACGGTGGGACAAACTGCACTTTGCCTGCCTCCAGTCACCGAAATACGGTAATGACGAGCCCTATGCGGACAGTATTCTTCAGGACTGGGAATCCTTCTTCTGCGATGACTGCTACAATTATGAATCACTGTATGGCCATCCCCTTTATGCCTGCCAGATTTCCGTATCCACACACGGAGCCATGGGCTCTGCCACCATAGCCTCTGCAGACGGGCGCCTTTCCGGCACAACCTTTGCCGACGCCTCCATGTCCGCCTATCCGGGAACGGATAAAAACGGTCCCTTTGCCCTGATGACTTCGGCTGCCGTATGGGACCATGCTAAATCCCAGAACTCACAGCTCAACATCAAGATTCATCCCACGGCCATCAAAGGCGAAGAGGGATCACGAAAACTGATTGATCTCACAAGGGCCTATATGCGGAAGGGTGGCTTCCATGTTCAGTATAATATTGTTGACTCAAAAATGCTGAAGGATGCTCAGGAACACCCTGAAAATTATCGTGATCTTATGGTCCGGGTCGCCGGATTCACGCAGTACTGGGTGGAAATCGGTAAATCGGTTCAGGACGAACTGATTGCCAGAACAGAATATGAAGGAGTGTAATCATGACAATACCATACCGCGATACGCTTGAGTTTATTCCCGTTGATGTGGATAAGGGCATTGACCGGCTGACGGGAAAAATGGTGAAGGCCGATGCCAGTGCGCCCGATGGCTATGGAATGGTTGCCAAGTGTAAATTCTGTAAAAATTACACCGAGGAAAAAGACTATATAGGTATTTGTGAAGCAAGCGAGCAGACACCTAAGTTCATAGCCTACGGCGATATGTTGGCAGTAACCTGTAATCAGTTCCAGAAAATTTAAAGAATGGCTTGGCCGGGGCATAGGCCCCGGCACGAGAGGCTGTTTCAAAACTTTTTGTTCCATTGGCGGCCCGTGTGCCGCCATATGGAGCACAGCTCTGATGCTAGGGGTTTTGATTCCGCCTCTTTTTGTGCCCGTTTTTATCATTAAAAACGAGAGGGTGTTCTGCATTCAAAATTCGCCATGAGGTTTTTCGACTCTAAGGAGCTGATCATATGAATAATTCTGAAATCAAGGGGTGGTCTGTTGTTGCGGCGTCCTGGCTGGCTTTGTTCTGTCTTTTCGGATACAGGGCGACATTCTCCATACTGAAAGTACCCATGAGCGCAGATATGGGATGGTCCCAGACGGAGGTGACTCTGGGCTATTCCATTCTGATGATGTTTTATGCCATTGCCGCATTTTTCTGCGGAATGCTGTTGGATAAATGGGGAACCAAGCTGGTTTACGTCATTGGCGCTGTTTTTGGTGCGGCCGGGTTTATCGTAACCAGCCATGTGCATTCGCTGTACGCTTATTATGCTTCCTATGGGGTTCTGGCGGGTGTTGCCACGGGTATGCTCTGGGTTTCATCCACCATTTCCGTTCGCAAGTGGTACGTAGGCAAGAACTACGCCAAGATGTTCGGCATTGCCTTTATGGGAGCGCCCATGTCCCAGGTCATCATGAGCCTTTTTGTCAAGGAATCCCTGGCAGGTGCCCAGGGCGATGCCTGGCGAAGTGCCATGCAGCTTCTGGGCTGGCTTACCCTTGCCTGTCTTTTGCTGGCGGCTGCCGTAGCCAAGAAAAATCCTGAAGATTACGGTCTGAAAGCTTTTGGGGAAGCGCCCGCATCGGATCAGGGGCAGCAAAGTGAATATGTATGGGGTGTGAAAGAGGCCTTTGCCTCCTATCCCATATGGGGGGCGATCCTTACCTTTCTGACCAGTATGCTCGCGGAATTTCTCGTATGGACCCAGGTTGTCAGCTACTGGAAAGATGACCTCGGCTACAACCTGAGTACGGCCACCAATCTTTATGTCGCCATAGGAATTGTTGGGATTTTTTCTATGCCCATCATGGGCATTATTGCAGATAAGGTTGTGGCCGTATCCAGCTGCGAATCCCAGGGGCGGAAGCGAATGCTGATTTTCGGTCCGGCAGCGGGGGCTGTAGCCTGTGCATTTCTTTTGATTCAGTCCGGAACGGGTCCTGCTTCCATTCTTCTGGGCGTTATTTCCTGTTTTATCTTTGCCGTGTACTGGGCCGTGGTTCCGGGAGGAGTTGTTGGGTATACCGGAGCTGTTTACGGAAGACAGACCCTGGGTAAGATATGGGGCCTTGCCACCTTGATCGTTATGGGGATTGGCCCTTTTCTTGGACCGTTGATAGGAGGTTTTTTAAAAGATTCTACCGGCTCCTATACCTATTCCATTCTCTTTGCTCTGGTAGCCTTCATTGTTTCCGCGTGCATCGCCTCCACCCTGCCCCTTAAGGCGGATAATGCCGCCATCCGGAGTATGGGTACCCATGCCGTTCATTGAGAGGGATAGCCGTTTGTTATGAAGCATGCATCCGGTTTCTCAAGTTTTGTGAGAAACCGGATCTGCAAAAATCAAAGGGTGATGTAAGCCCGAAAGGAGCCGGGGAGAATGATGATGGGGAGCCGTGCTAATCAAGATGCCATGGGATTGATTTTCGATGTGCAGGGCCATTCTGTTCATGATGGGCCTGGAACCAGAACAACTGTTTTTTTAAGTGGTTGCCCGCTCCATTGTGTGTGGTGCAGCAACCCTGAAGGTTTGTACCGAAGTCCGGTAGTCATGCATAAGCTGTCCAGATGCCAACGTTGTGGGAACTGCCTCCGATCCTGCCCTAACGGGGCCGTTCGTGTAGATAATAACATTTTACTGCATGACAGGGAGATCTGCGCGAAATGTACAAGCTATAACTGCCTGGATACCTGTTATCAGGAAGCCCTTGAATTGAGCGGCCGGTATTATTCCGTTGATGAGCTGATGAGAATTTTCCAGAGGGACCGCCAGTTCTGGGGATCAAAGGGGGGTGTAACCTTCAGTGGCGGCGAACCTCTGCTTCAGAAAGAATTTATCATTGAAATACTGAAGGCTTGCAAAAGCAGCTTCATTCATACCTGCGTGGAGACAACTTCCTGCATGGATACGGATTTTTTCATGGAAGCCATGCAGTATGTGGATTGGGCTTTCACGGATATCAAACATATGGATTCCGGGGAACACAGGCGGCTTACGGGAGTTGGGAATGAGCTGATCCTGAATAATATCAGAAAACTTGCATCGGCAAGCTGGAATGGTGTGATGGTACCCCGCGTTCCCGTAATTCCGGGAGAAAATGATTCCCCGGAGAATATGGAGCGCACGGTTCGATTTATAAAGGACATCGGTCTCGATGTGGTCAATCTGCTTCCTTTCCATCGGCTTGGTGAATCCAAATACCGGCAGCTTGGGCTGACATATGCCATGGCGGATCAGTCGCCACCGTCGGATGAGGCCATGCGGGCGTTGCAGGCAATGGCCGAGTCCTATGGGCTTTATTGCTTCATCGGCTGGGAAACCCCGTTCTAATCTTTCCACCCGAATGAAGGAGAAGCCAATGATATCACAGCGTGATCAGCTTATAGAAGAGATTATTCGTATAGAAATGGATATGTTCCGTAATGTTAACTCAACCATCACCTCGCCCTGTCAGGAGTATCTGAAAACCTTCCGGGCCATGAGGTGGATGGCCCATTCGGTTTCTCCTGATGATATTCTGTTCTCCTGTTTCCATGATTTACAGGAAGGAGTTACGGAGGGACGGAATTTCATGCGGGAAAAATATGCGCGGATGGAAGGTCAGATTCCGCCCCTGAAAACCAGTGTTCTGATAGATGAGATTGTGGATGCGGAATGCGGCTGGATGGAAGATGTGTCCAGCCATTATCCCGATGTGTTTCAGCCCGGTGGCGATGGGTTCAGAATCTATCTTTCCTGTGAGCTGGAAACTTTTTCCGACAGGACCATTGAAAAAATACACCATTTTACCATGGCGGCTAAAAAGGCAGGCAGGAATCTTGTTGAGGAACGTTATCGGAATCTTTTTGGTAAGCTTGGTATGCCTTTCAGAAAGAAGGGAGGAAATAGGATGCCTGCAGAGTGAGCCTGTGCTCCTTTTTGTAGACAGATCATGCCAGGGAGTGGCCTCCCTGGCTTTTTTTGTTCCGTAAAAGGCCGCATGGTCTGCACGGGACCGCATTGATAGCGGCTGTTTTTTGATCCGTTTCCTATGGAAGCGGGGAGAGGGGATACAATGGTTTTAAGATAAATAAAAAAAATTTAACAATTCAAACAAAAAGGTTGAAAAGGCCCGGGTGAAGCCATAGAACCACAATGGCAGCCAGAATAAGTGAGCTTGGGGCTGGTCGGGATAAAGAGGGCTGCCATCCTTTTGTTTAGCCTCTTTTGACAAACTGTGCTGCGAAATGATGGGAAAGGAAAGGTTATGAAAGTGAAAAAGATGTGGATTACGGTTGTTATGATGACCCTTTTTCTGCTGAGCTGGCAGGTGGCCATGGCTCAGGAGATGGCTATTTTCGGGAATGAAGCAAGGCCTCCTAAATTGTGGAAAGATGGCAGCGAGGCCAAGGGAACCCTGGTGGATATTTTCCGGTATGCGGAGCCGAAGCTGGGAGTTCATTTTGATTTTCAGCTTTCTCCCATGAGCCGGGCTCTGGATCATGCCATGAACCAGCTGGGGGGAATCACTGGTTTTTCTAAAACGGAAGAACGATGCAAGGTCTATGATTATTCCGATGTGGTCTACAATGATGAAGTACTGCTTGTGGTCAAGAAGGGAAGGGAGTTTCCTTTTGAAAAGCTGGAAGATCTGAAAGGAAAGATCATTTCCTACCAGAGGGGAGCAAGCTATGGCTCTGATTTTGAAAAAGCCAAAGAATACTTCAAACCCCATGAAAGCAACAGCCCCACGGCGGCTTTTCTCTTTCTGCATGCGGAAAGGGCGGATGCGGTTGTGATCAGCCCCGGCAGGGCTGCGATGCATACCATCCTTAAAGATCCGCAGCTTCAGGGAATTAAAGATGATTTTACCGCCCTTGCCAAGCCCCTGACCGTAGATCCTAACTACCTTGCCTTCCATAAAGGCATGGAAATGGGGGAATTTATCGAACGGTTCAATGCGGTCATCGCAGAGGGTTATCGAAACGGTGACATCCCTAAGATTATTGACAACCAGTAAGCCGTGACTGCTCAACCCGGTGCCTGTTCTGTGAAGATTCCCGCGGATGCAGAAAGCCTGCTTTTTCGTATCTTCATGCCGTGGGTCACCGGGTTTTTGTATGAGGAACAGGTTGTTTTGGTATGATTTTTTTCCTAAGGAGTTCCCATGGAGTCTGTTGCTCAGGCCGTTTCCCCGAAAAAACGAATCTTTATCCGCCTTATTTTCACCGTGCTGATGCTGACTACAGCCATTCTGGTTCTGATGGGATGCTGGCAGTATTATGATGCCAAAAAAAGTCTGGAAGAGGATCTGAATGTGGGGGCAGATCAGGCCGTTCAGCGTTTGTCCCTGACCATTCAGGAACCTCTTTATAACTTTGATATGGGTACGGTAGAAGCTATTCTTCGTTCAGAAATGCAGAATCACAGGCTGCTGTCTCTGGCGCTATACGATTCTTCCGGAGAAAAAAGTATTCTGGTGCTGATCCGTGATGGTGAAAACGAAATCCGTATGGCGGATGCCCTGCCCGACAGCCGAGCTTTTGAAAGGCGTGCCATTCTTCAGCGAGACGAGGACGTTCTGGGATCCCTGACCGTTCTCATGGATCCGGATTCCTTCCGGGAACATCTTCAGCAGGTACTTGTGAACACCATTATCACCATTATGCTCCTGAATGTGCTGTTGCTGGCCGTGATGGCATTCTCTTTGAAAATGATGGTGTTCCAGCCCCTTACGGGTATGATTTCCGCGGTTCGGGATATGGCGGAGGGTGAGGGAGATCTGACACGGAGACTTTCCGAAGAAAGGGGCGATGAGCTGAGTCTGGCAGCTCACTGGATCAATGGTTTCATTTCTCAGATTCATGTTATTATGGGACAGATCCGGGAGAACGGCAGTACTTTGAAGGAGTCTTCCGCCTCCCTTCTTTCCATTTCTGAAAAGATGGCAGGAGATGCCCGGGGATCGGCGCAGCGTGCCACAGCCGTTGCAACGGCCACGGGTGATATGGGCCACAGCATGGAAAATGTGGTTTCCGCCATGGAAGAAGCTGCGTCCAATACGGGTATGGTGGCAGCAGCGGCGGAGGAAATGACTTCAACCATTGATGAGATTGCCCGGAACGCGGAAGAGGCCAGACAGACAACGCAGAAGGCCGTGGAGAGATCCGAGGGTGCCTGGGAAAAAATGACAGAGCTGGGCGGTATTGCCGGTGAAATCGGAAAAGTCACGGAGTCTATCTCCGAAATATCCGCCCAGACCAATCTGCTGGCACTCAATGCCACCATTGAGGCGGCCCGTGCCGGTGAGGCAGGAAAGGGTTTTGCCGTTGTGGCCACGGAAATTAAACATCTGGCCACTCAGACGGTGACAGCTACGGAAAATATCCGTACTATTATTGATGCTGCCCGCAGTATTATCGAGCAGGCCACAGGTGAGGTGAAGCAGGTGAGTGAGGCCATTCTTGCCACCAGTGACATTGTGGGGGGCATCGCCACGGCCGTGGAAGAACAGTCCGCCGCCACCCGTGAAATTTCCGGCAATGTCCTTCAGGCTGCTCAGGGCATTCAGGAAGTCAATAAGAACATGGCTTCCATGAATGGTTTTGTCCGTAGTATCCGTCAGGATATTGAGGCGGTGGATGAAATCAGTAAAAAGATGTATGCCGTAAGTGATGACGTGAATGGTCGGGCCAGAGATGTGGCCGATATGTCGGCGGCACTCCAGAATCTCATCGGCCGTTTTGTGCTCTAGGTGCTGGAGACCGGAATATATGAAGAAAATGGTTCTGATTCTGCTGGGAGGGATCATGGTCGTGACAGGAATGATGCATGCCGGGGCAAAGGCAGTCGTGACCGGCCCTGTGGTCACCTTTGAAGGGGGATCTCTGTACCGTTCCGGCAAAGTACCCGTGCTGGATCTGCACGGTTCCTTTCATGCCATGGGCAGGCAGTACGGATACCTTCTGGCCGAAGAGCTGCAGCTTCTTTACGGAGAAGCCATCGAGAATTATTTTCTGAAGGAAAAGGGGCTTTCTGCCGCTGTCATGGATCAGACGGCAGAGGCCCTTTATGATCTGTATCCCAGACGCTTCAAGGATATTCTTACGGGCATGGCGGAAACCTCAGGGCTTTCCCTGAAGCAGCAGATCCGCCTCAATGCCCTGGAGCTGTATGGGGTTCTGACGGGTTGTTCCGGGATTTTCGCCTGGGGAGAGTATGCGGGAAATGGCCCTCTGATTGCCGGTAGAAACTACGACTGGTTTGACTCTTATGCGGGCTTTGCCCGGAAGCTTGCGGTCACGGTCTGGCATCCCGATTCCGGTATCCCCACGGCCATGGTCACCTTTGCGGGCGTGATGTACATGACCACAGGCATGAACGCGGAAGGGCTTTTTCTGGAGCTGAACAACGGCATGCCATCCGGCGGCGGGCTTACCTACACGAACCGGGTGCCTGCCATTGTCAGTTTGATGGGTTTTCTGATGGATTATGAAAGGATTCCTCAGCTGGATGCGGCCTTTCACAGCACAAGGCCGGAGTTTGCCTTTATCATTACTGTTGCGGATAAAGAGGGGGCCTTTGCCTATGAGTGGGCACCCTTTGACCTGAAGCGGCGGGGGCCGGACAGGGAGGGGCTGCTGGTGGCCACCAACCATTTTGCAGACCCGGCATGGGGCCTTGCCCTGCAGCCGGGTACGGGGTTTGAGTCTCCCCTGCGGCGGGAGAATCTGTTGCACCTTGCTGAAGAGCATAAGGGCGTCATGGGGCTGGATACCATGGCGGCTGTGCTGGATACACCCATGGATCAGGGGGGAGCTACCTGGCCGCCGGAGGGAAATATCCGAACGGTCTATCAGGTGATAGCCCTTCCGGGGGAGCGCATGTTCCGGATCAAGGTGCCGGGTTATCAGGAGTGGACGGATGTGGATCTGAAACCGTTTTTTCAATAAAAGGATGGGGTCTTATGGGAATGCGGAGTATGAGGTGCCTGCTGTCGGTTCTGCTGGTGATGCTGGCAGGCTTATCGTTTGCGGATATGCGGCCGGTGCGGATCGGTATATCCAAGATTGTGGCCCATCCGGCGCTGGATGCGCTGGAGCAGGGGGTGCAGGACGGCCTCCGGGAGAGCTGGCCCAATGCGGTGTTTGATCTGCAGAATGCCAATGGGGATCTGTCCACGGCCGCTTCCATTGCCCAGAAATTCAGAGCTCAGAAGGTGGATCTGGCGGTGGGTATTGCCACTCCCACCTCACAGGCTCTGGTGAATCTTCTCCGGGATCAGCCCGTAATTTACTGTGCGGTCACGGATCCCGTGGATGCCGGGCTGGTGGATTCCTATGATCAGGGCGGGGATAATGTAACCGGGTACTCGGATATGACCCCTGTGGCAGAACAGATTGATTTTTTGCTGAGGGTGCGGCCTATGAAGCGTCTGGGCCATATTTATGCCAGCGGCGAAGCCAATGCGGTGCGTCTTGCCGAAATTGCCCGCAGGGTATGTGAGGCAAGGGGAATAGAATTTGTGGAAAGCACCGTGGCTAACAGTGCGGAGGTAAGGCAGGCCATTCAGGCCATCATCCGCAGGGTGGATGGAGTGTATCTCAGTAACGACAATACGGTATTTGCGGCCCTGCCTGCCGTATCGGAAGTATGCATGCGTCACAGGGTGCCGCTGGTGACGGCGGATCCCAGCTCCGCACGCAACATCCCTGTGCTGGCCGCCTGGGGGTTTGACTATTACCGCATGGGGCTGGCCACGGGGCGGCTGGCCGGAGAGGTCCTTTCCGGTACTCCTACGGCGGATATTCCTACCCAGTATATGAAGGATCCATCGGACATGGAGCTTCTGGTGAATCTGGATGTGGCTGCCATGCTGGGCGTGGAGATCCCGGCCGATTTGCTGGAACAGGCCAGTATCCTAATTAAAAACGGACAGGTGACAGAGGTTCGCTAGGCTATGATAGAAGGTATTTTTGTGGAGGGCCTGATTTACGGCATTATGGCTCTGGGTGTTTTTTTCACGTTCCGGATTCTGAATTTTCCGGATCTCACGGTGGATGGCTCCTTTCCTCTGGGGGCCGCCGTGATGGCTGCATGTCTTGCCGGTGGCGCCGGTATCGTCTGGGGCCTGAGCCTTGCTGTTATTGCCGGGTGGCTTGCCGGTGCGGTTACGGCTGTTATTCATAACCGGCTGAAGGTGCCCCATCTCCTTGCCGGTATCCTGACCATGACCATGCTCTATTCCATCAATATCCGTATCATGGGTAACAGGGCCAACCTGCCTCTGGTACGGACGGACACTCTTTTTTCCATGGTTACAGGAGTCTTTCCCGGCCTGGATCCCTCCTGGGTACTGCTGATTTTTTTTCTGCTGCTGGTCCTTCTGATCAAATTGCTGCTGGATCTTTTTTTTCTTACGGATATGGGGCTTATTTTCGGTGCTCTGGGCAATAACGAGCAGATGGTCGTGTCCGCAGGGGTGAATCCTGCCACGTATAAAGTGATCGGTGTGGGGATCTCCAATGCACTGGTGGCCCTTTCCGGAGCGCTGGTGGCCCAGTATCAGGGCTTTGCCGATGTGAATCTGGGGCTGGGCATGGTGGTGTTCGGGCTGGCTGCGGTGATGATAGGAGAATTTCTTATACCCTCCAACCGTATCTGGGTGCTTACCCTCCGGGTGCTTCTGGGGGCCATCCTTTATAAGGCCATTCTGTATCTGGGGCGGTATTATGGTTACGCCATCCACATGACTCCCAATGACCTTAAGCTGATTTCAGGCCTTCTGATTATTGCCGCACTCATGCTGACCCGAAGGGGCCAAAAGGGTGGAAAGGGGCTTTTTTCATGATACGCCTTGAAGGAATCGTGAAAACCTTTCATGGGGGAACAGCGGATGAAAATCCGGTTTTTTCGGGTCTGGAACTTGCCATACCGGAGGGTTCGTTCGTTACGGTGATTGGCTCCAATGGAGCGGGTAAGTCCACTCTTCTGAACCTCATATCCGGTAAAATATTTGCGGATGCGGGGCGGGTTGTGATCAACGGAATGGATATGGGGCGGGAGCCTGAGCATCGGCGGGCCCGGTATATAGGAAGAATTTTTCAGGATCCCCTGGCAGGAACTGCTGCCACCATGAGCGTGGAAGATAATCTGATGATAGCTGCCAGAAAGGGGTTTCGCGGGCTTCGTATCAGTTTGAATGCCAAGAGACGGGTTCTGTTCCGGGACCATCTTTCCCGTCTTGGTATGGGGCTGGAAAACAGAATGCGGGACAACGTGGGCCTTCTTTCCGGTGGACAGCGTCAGGCTCTTACCCTTCTGATGATGGTCATGTCGCGACCTTCCCTGATTCTGCTGGATGAGCACACGGCGGCACTGGATCCAAGAAATGCGGCACGTGTGATGGATCTTACCTGTTCTTTTGTGCAGGATTACGGCTTAACTACCCTGATGGTCACCCATAATATGGCCCACGCCATCCGCTATGGTAACCGTCTTCTCATGATGGACGGGGGAAAGATTGTGCTGGATATTGCCGGTGAAGAAAAGACCTCCCTTACGGTGGAAGGTCTTGTGAAACGGTTTGCGGATCTGGGGGCAACGGCTTCCGATGCACTTCTGCTGGCCCGCTCCGGCGCATGATCCCGTGGAGGTCGGCATGATAACGGGAGAGGGGTGCTCCCTCTCCCGCCCGTTTCAGCGCCCGGTCTTCAGTCGTTCCCAATATCTCTGGTAAATCAGAATGGCATCTCCCACGTCGGTCTGAAACTCTCCTGTTTCCACCAGTTCGGCATCGGGATACACCGTAGGATTGGAGGCCACTTCAGGGCTGAGAAGAGCTTTGGCGGCCTTGTTGGGTGTGGCGTATCCGATTTCTTCCGTAATCATCCGGGCAATTTCCGGCCTGAGTACAAAGTCGATGAAGCGATGGGCCGCTTCGGGGTTGGCGGCGCCCTTTGGAATGACCATGGAGTCTACCCAGAAAACAGCTCCTTCCTTCGGGTAAATGTAACGGATATCGGGATTCTCCTCGGCAGCCATATAGGCTTCTCCGTTCCAGATGGCGCCGATGACCGCTTCTCCGCTGAGCAACACCTGTTTCTGATTTTCCGCAGCAAAGACCCGCAGGCTGGGCATGAGTGCCCGGAGTTTCTCATAGGCAGCGGCAATTTCCGACTCTTCTGTGCTGTTGCCGGAAAATCCCAGTACATGGAGGGCCACGCCAAATACCTCGCGCATGTCATTGGTCAGCATCACCCGGCCCCGGTATATGGGATTCCAGAAGTCTTCAAAAGCGCTGACCCCGGAGGCATCGGTCATGCCTGCGTGTACGCCGATGGCTGTAGAGCCCCAGAGATAGGGGATGGAGTACCGGTTTTCCGGGTCATAGGGCTTGTTCAGCAGGGAAGGATCCAGATTGCTCATGCCGGGGAGCCGGGTTTTGTCCAGAGGCATGAGCAGGCCTTCCTGACGCATTTTATCCACAAAATAGGTGGAGGGAAAAATGAGATCATAGCCTTTGCCGTCCAGCAGTTTGATGCGGGCATACATGGTCTCATTGGCATCATAGGTTGTGTAGATCACACGGATGCCCGTTTCCTTCTCAAAAAGGGAAATGACGGCATTGGGCATGTATTCCGACCAGTTGTAGACGTAAAGGGTCTGCCGGGCCTGGGCGGAACCGGTAAATATCAGGCAAAACACCAGCAGCAGGGTGACAGCCATTTTTTTCATTGTCGTCGCTCCTTGATCATCCATTGTGAAGCCAGCACGGAAACCAGCGTGATGGCGAACATCAGTGTGGAAAGGGCGTTCACCTCCGGTTTTACACCGAGGCGAACCATGGAGTAGATACGCAAAGGCAGAATTTCATAGGATGGGCTGGTAACAAAAAAGCTGACAATAACATCATCTACCGAAAGGGTGAAGGACAGGAGCCAGCCGGAAAGAACCGCAGGCATGATCATGGGCAGAATCACCCGGCGGAAGGTCTGAAACTCATCCGCTCCCAGATCCTTGGCCGCCTCAATGACATGATGGTCAAAGCCGGAAATCCGTGCGTAGACCGTTACCACCACAAAGGGCAGGCAGAAGGTGACATGGGCAATGACCAGAGTGATGAAGCCCACGGGAATTCCGAGGAGGATAAAAAGAATGAGAAGGGAAATGCCCATGACAATATCCGGACTCATCATCACAATATACACCATTGTGTAGAGAACCTTACGGCCTGCAAAACGGTAGCGGTAAAAAGCCAGTGCCGCAAGGGTGCCGATAAAGGTGGCAATACAACTGGAAACCAGTGCCACCTCCAGAGTATGCATGGCAGCTTTCAGCAGCATGGGGTTGGCCGCAAGGGCTTTGTACCAGTCCAGGGTGAATCCCTGCCACTGGCTTCCGTAGCGGGCGGCGTTGAAGGAATAGATGATGAGAATCACCAGAGGTGTGTACAGAAATCCATAGACCATTACCATATACAGGGTGCGGCCGAGGCGTTGATCCCGGTTTGCCATTATTCACCTCCTCCGCTCATCGGATGATGCTTTCGTTGAAGCGTTTCATGCTGCGCCAGTAGGCCAGAAGCATGAGGGCCATGGTAAGGGTGAGCATGACGCTGGCTGCGGATCCGAAGGGCCAGTTTCTTGCAGTAAGAAACTGGTCCCGGATGAGATTACCCACCAGAATGCTGCGGGAACCACCCAGAATATCGGGGATGTAGAAAAGTCCCATGGCAGGCAGGAAGACCAGGATGGATCCGGCAATAATACCCGGCAGGGTCAGGGGAATGACGATGCGGGTAAAACGCTGGAAACGGTTGGCCCCCAGATCTTCGGCGGCCTCAAGGAGTTTGGGGTCCATTTTTTCAATGGCGGCAAAGAGGGGCAGAATCATGAAGGGGAGCAGGTTATACACAAGCCCCAGAAGAACGGCTCCTTCTGTATACAGCATGGGAAGGGGAGTCTCTATGAGGCCAAGGTTCATCAGCCAGGTATTGATCAGGCCATTGGCCCGCATGAGCATCATCAGGGCATAGGTGCGGACAAGGGAGCTGGTCCAGAAGGGGATAATCACCAGCACCAGCAGCAGTCGGCGCCATTGCCGGGGCGCCCGTGCAATGCCATAGGCAAAGGGATAGCCTGCCACCAGGCAGATCAGGGTTACGATCATGGAAATTCGGAACGATTCCAGAAAAATACTCAAAAATACCGGATCAATGAGGGTCTGGTAGGCCTCCAGACTGAAGCGGATGCGTACAAAATTACCGGCATCCCTTTCCAGAAAGCTTGTGAACAGAACCAGCATATTCGGTGTGAAAACAAAGAGCCCCAGCCAGGTGCAGACCAGCAGGATGACTCCGTTTTTAAAGAAACTCTTTTCACTCTTCATGGGAAAAGACCACCTCCCATCCCTCAATCCAGCTCACACAGACCTTTTCGCCCCCGGCATAGAAGATGTGTTCCGCATCTTCATTGAAAAATTCCGTAACAAAGATCTGTTCTCCGGAATCCAAACGGATTACCAGATCCACGGTGGAGCCTTTATAAAGGAGTTCTTCCACCACTCCGGGCAGATAGGGTGGAATGCAGCCATCGGAAAGACGTTCGATTTTGAGATCCTCAGGACGGAGCAGTATGCGAACCGGTTGGTTTCTCTGGAAGGATTTCCGGGTGTTCAGGGGGAAATCCGTTTTGCCAAGGCGGCAGATGTAGCCCCCTTCCGGCCTTGCCGTAAGGATATGGCCTTCAAACACATTGATCTGGCCCACAAATCGGGCCACAAACATGTTCACCGGCTCTTCATAGATTTCCTGGGGTGCGCCTACCTGTTCGATGTGTCCTCCGTTCATCACCACAACCCGGTCGCTCATAAAGAGGGCTTCCTCCTGATCATGGGTAACGAAGATAAAAGTGATGCCGAGGTGACGCTGGAGGCGTTTCAGTTCCAGCTGCATGGTTTTTCTGAGCTGATAGTCCAGGGCCGAAAGGGGCTCGTCCAGGAGCAGTACCAGGGGGCGGTTGACAATGGCCCGGGCCATGGCCACCCGCTGCTGCTGACCTCCGGAGAGCTGGTGCACCCTGCGATGGGCATATTCCGCAAGTTTGACCATGGACAGGGCTTCCTGCACCCGCTGACGGATTTCCTTTTTGGGAGTTTTTTTCAGCTGAAGACCAAAGGCCACATTATCAAACACGCTCATATGGGGAAAGAGGGCGTAGGACTGGAAAACCGTATTGACATCCCTCTGGTTGGGCGGCACCTCGTTCACACAGCGGCCTGCGAGGATGACCTCTCCGGTCGTGGGTTGTTCAAATCCGGCCAGGAGCCGCAGTATGGTGGTTTTGCCGCAGCCTGATGGACCCAGAAGGGTGAGAAATTCTCCGGGATGGACATCCAGGCTGAAATTTTCCACAGCGGTTTCATCATGGAACCGCTTTGTTACGTTTTTAAGTTGAAGAACCGGCTGTGTCATAGGGCATGGGGCCCTCCTTTCGGACAGAACATCAAACAGCATAAGGGGGAATCCCCCAATCCCGTCATCACCTTTCTGAGGGCTCCAACAGGCCGAAAAGCAGGACGCCAAAAGCCTTTTTCATAAAAGCTTTTGGCGCACCGTCATATAGATAAGAAGAAGGTAGCTGTCAATGATAACAGGACTTTTAATGGAAAAAAGAAATGTTTTTCTGCAAGAAGTACCCATGAAAGGCTTCCATATCCTGCGGGATGGCATGCAGAGCATGGCTGATGGTCAGCAGATTATGGTTTCCGGCCGGGAGTGTGCCACCCGTTTTCGTTTGAGCGTTCTGGAAGAAAATCTCCGGATATAGGTGCACCTTCTGCAGAGATCTTCGGAGAGGAACCCTTGGGAAAACCCCTGGCGTATATTCTCTGCCCGCCTGCCGCTGATGATATGGGAAAGGGATTCCGTAAAGGCATTGCCAAGGTGAATGATTCCTTCCGCATCCAGACAGCATGGCGTGACAACCCCATTGGACAGAATGGCGATCTGATCTCTGAGTCCGTAGCAGAATCCCCGGTCACCGATGAACGGATCCTTCATGGAGGGCCACCGGAACTCCGTATCAAAATGAAGATAGGTTCTGCCGGAAAGGAGAAAGCTTTTTTTCTTCCGCACGTCAACTTCTCCCAGCCTGAAACCGTACAGGTCTTCCAGCTTTTGCAGGATGGGATTGCGGGGAAGCTCCTCCGGCCTGCCCATATCCCAGAAACGGAAGTTGATATAGAGGTCGGGACGTACAATGCCTGCTTTACGGGCAAAGGCAAGCACTGTTTCCACTTTCAGGGGGAGGTTTTCCACTTCATTGGCAAGCAGGGCATGCAGGGAAAAGTTGATCTGAACCACGGAGGAGGCAAGAAGAGCCTCTTCCTTGCCTTCCAGAAGAAGACCGTTGGTTGTGATTTCAAAGCGGGCACCCGTCTGCTGGCCCAGCTGAATGAGGCGGGAAAAATCCGGATGCAGCAGGGGTTCTCCTTTGACATGCAGCAGAATCCGCTGGCTGAGGCAGGAGGCTTCTGTCAGTATTTTTTGGAAATGATCCGGAGAGAGAAAGGTATTGTCCCTCCGGATGGGGGAGCAGAAAGGGCAGGCCAGGTTGCAGACACTGGTAATCTCTAAAAAAATCTTCCTGAACATACCAAGGTTCCTTCCCTTTGCCGGCCCGGACGACAAAGGGAAGGGTCCGTTTCTGGCATGGTTCTTTTTTGGCAGACGGTGTGCGGAGTGGACCGGGTACCGTGGGCGACCACTCCGCTTTGGTCAGGCGCCGCCCTGATTTCCGATGAATCCGCCGGACATGGTTCCTGCCTCTGCCGGAGTTCCGGCAATGCGGGCAAGATAGGATGCACCCAGTTTTTTGATGTGATCGCTCACATTGTCGAAATAATTGAAATGGGCCTGCTCTTCCTCAATGATGGTTTCAAAAAGCTTCATGCTGATGGCATCGCCGTTTTCCCGGCAGACCAGAAGAAACTGGTTGTAAATGTCCAGAGTTTCGTCTTCCACATTGGCGTCAAAGGGAAATATCACCTCCACGTCCTGCCCCTTTTCCACTCCACCGGCGGGTGAAACCGTGGGCTCACCGCCCAGCTCTTTGATTCTTTCCGCAAACATTTCTGCATGGCGCATTTCATCAATGGCAATGAGCTTCAGCTTGGCCGCCAGCTCACCAAAATCCATGTCATCCAGATTGTAATGCTGGTTCATGTACTGATGAATGGCCTGTAGTTCCATGGACCGTGCCTGATTGAGAACCTCAATCACCTTTGCCCGTCTCTCTTCTTTGGCACCTTGTGTCATTTCTGCCTCCAGGATTGAATCAGCGGTTAACGGGTCCCTGTGTTCCCGTAAGGGAGAACCCTGTGCAGGCTTTTTTCAGGTCATTGTTATCATCCTGCATGGGACATCATACCATGAAGGGGCAGAAAAATAAAAGCTGCAAGTCTCAGGACTCAGCCGACGGGCGCTGTTCTTTTGGGCCTGTTTCAGAAAATCACACTGGCCCGGAGAAAGGCAAAGTCCTTGTCTCTGAACTGGCCGAAGGTGTCATGGTTATCTCCCCCGCTGTAGATGAAGGCACCCAGAGTCAGAAGGGTGTTTCTTGCCGGTTTCCAGGATGCCTCCAGCTGATGCTGCCTGTCCTGAGAGTTCAGCCATGTGAAGACCCGCCAGAGGGTGTTGAATCGGGAGTCAAAGGCAGAGTATTTCATGGTGAAACTGACACCGTGGGTATAGGCATCGCTTTCCAGATAAGGTTCGTGGTCGTGTATATAGACGGCCATGTACTGGAGATTGACGAAAAGATTCCGGAAAAAAAGATCGTTTCTGTCCATGCCGATGAGCAGCTCGCCCTTCTGTTTTTCTTCAATACCTTCGGAAAAAACGTTGAGCAGGGAAAGATTGTCTTCAAAGGCTACGCGTTCATAGTGCCCTTTTGTCTGCCAGGCCCCCTCCATACGGAACACATAGGCTCCGGCCGTAAGCTCCATATCGGCTCCGAAGACCACGGCATCGCTGTGAACCCATGAGAGTTCCGCAGGCAGGGGCAGGGCATGGGGTGGATAAGGAAGGGGAATCTGGTGAATGGCCGATACCCTCAGATGGGGCATGGGATCTTTTCCCCGCCAGGCATAGAGGGAAGCGTCGGCACGGCGCAGGGGAAAGGCCAGCTTCAGGCCCATGGATGCATCCCCGTCCCATGTCCAGTCCTCATCACTGTTTCGGATACGGCCCCCCATCTCCTTGAATTCTTCAAGGCGGGCAGGGGTAAAATAGCTTCCGTAGTCTGGCATGTCGTTGCCCACAAAAAGGGGGGACCAGAAGGCTTCCACGCGCAGACCGCCTGGCAGGGAAGATTCCATAAAAAGACCGGTGATACCGGTTTTCCGCTCGTTTTTATCGTAATAGAGAAAGCTTGTCATATCTTCCGGGGAAACACGGTCCATGGGACGGATTTCATCTCCCTTGCCCCAGTGCAGAATTTTTCTGCCCGCACTGAGGGATAAAAAGGTTTGGCTCAGGTGCCAATGATGTTCGAGGTAGAGCTCCCGCACATCGGCCTTCCATCCTTCATCTTTGTCAAGATCCTGATAATCCAAACGGAATCTTGTCATGAAGCTGGTGTTCCCCATGTGCTTTTCCAGGAGCATATCCAGCCGGTTGGTGGTCTGCAGGTCATGGGGAGACTGCATGGGGTACCATACGGAAGGCCTGAGCTCTCCTTCAAACCGGAAGGTCTCCCTCAGCCCTGTGGAGGAAAGAGGTTCCGTACTTCCGGGCAGGGAGGTTCCCAGAAGATCCGTAAAGTCAAGATCATCCTCATCCAGACTCGCCCCATGGACCGTCAGGGGAAGGCAGAACATCAGAATGAGGGCGGGAATGGAGCCGAGTCTGGAAACCACTATCCTGTAACAGGTCTTAATGCCGGGAATGTTTATCGCCATGTGTCCCCCATCCTGTCCGGGTCAAAACTCATGCTGTCCACGCCCGTGTTGACAAGGGCCTGCCTCGCCTCAATGATGGTGGTGTGATTGGCTTTCAGATCCTTGGCAACGGTGCGGAATGGAATGTGAATGCCTTCTATTTTCTGGACCTCACCTGCCACGATGACCCGCTCCAGACTGCCGTCCCTGCCGAAAAAACGGACCTGCAGGGGAAGAAAATTTTCCTTGTCTATCCAGCTGAGCTGCCTTGGGTAGCGTGCGGAGGCGTCTTTGGATATGGCCTCCACCCGGTAGCACTCCCTGCCGTTGAACAGGGCGTCGCTTCGCCGCTCATGGAGATAATCGTCTATCTTGCGGCCTCCGAGATCTTCGTAGGAAAAGTCCGTATCCTCAAAAGCGTTCTGCCTGTCGTTTACGGCTACTTTTCTGGCTCTTCCAAGGGCGGGGATATAAAGGTACTGATCATTATCCGTGTGTTCATTCTCTATGGTGAGAAAGGTGACTCCCCGTTTGATAGAATCCAGAAAGCGCAGCACATAGCGGTCCGTGGGACCGTAGGCTTTCTGGCGGATGGCCACCTGCCGGGTGTCCGTGGTCCTTTCTCCGGAAAGAAGGGTCATGGTACCCAGTATGGAAAGATCCTGTTCCGGCCGGTTGAAATCTTCCACTATTTCGGCCAGCTGACGGCCATCGTCCTTTGTGGTTTCCGGGTTGAAGGGACCGATTTCTGCCATTGCGCTTCCGGCCATAATGAAGGCGGAGCTGATAAGGGGGAGCAGGATTTTATGCAGCATGGGATTCTCCTTTCTGATGAAGATTCTGTGGATGAGAGGAAGGGCTGTGGCTTTTGCCGGACCTGGGTGTGTGGAGTCTGGATGCGGCCAGGGTCAGGGCCGCAGGCAGCAGAGTCATGGCTGCAAGGGCGGCGCTGATCATGGTGATGGAAATCAGGATGCCAAGGTTGATCAGGGGAATGAAGGCCGAGGCCAGCAGTACGAGAAAGCCGGAGGTGACTGCGGCGGCATTGAGGAAAATGGCCCTCCCCGTCCCGGATGCCGTGTGCAGAATGGCTTCTTCGTGGCAAAGTCCCCGGAATCTGGCTTCCCTGTAGTGTACGAGATAGTGGATGCCGTAATCAATACCGATACCGATGGCCACACAGGCCGTAATGGCCGTGGCCACATCCAGGGCAATACCCGCAAATCCCATAATGCCGAAGGTCCCCATGATGGTGACGGCCAGGGGAATGAGGCTGAACAGGCCATAAAGAAGCGACTTCATGATCCATGCCACCACAATGAATACCAGAACAAAGGAAATGGCGATGGACCAGAGCTGGCCTTTTACAATGAGCTGGTTGGCTTCCAGATAGAGGGTGCCCGGACCTGTGGTGTGCGTCGTAATGCCCCTGTCCCGGAGAATCTGTCCTTCCGGTCCCTGCAGAAAGGCCAGTGCCGTGTTGCTGACGGACCGGACCGCCGTGCTGCAGGCTGTTTTCATCTGGATACCGATGGCGGCCTCTTTTTTAAGGGGATCCATGAGGCTTTCCGTGTCCTTGCGCTGGTATTTGTCCATGTAGGCTTCATACTGGGCATGAAGCGCTTTGGCACTTTTTTCTCCGGAAAGATCGTCTATTCCCGGCAGCCTGTACCAGGCAGGATCATTGTCAAAAAAAGCCTGATTCATTTTTTTGATAAAGTCCGCACTACTGATCACCTTGCCGATTTCCTCATGTTCGGCCATGAGGTGATCTCCCAGCCTTTCCATGACACCCACCACATCGGGATCCAGTGCATCTCCGGGTTTTTTACCGGAAAAAATAACGGAAACCCCGGTGGTCCCGGCAAAATGATCATTGATAAAGGTATCCGCCGTTCGGATGGGCGCATCCTTTTTGAAAAAGGTGATGTTGTTCATTTCCACCCTGAGCAGGGAAAGGCCGGTCAGGGAAAGGATGAAAATGATGAGAAAAAGAGTCAGTACGGTCCGGGGTTTGCGGCAGCAGAAAAGGGAGAGGGCCGCCGCTGGCCGGAAAGGTTGCGGCCCTTTGGCAGCTATGCTGCCCGGCTTGCCGCTGAAACGGATCATGAGGGCTGGAATCAGGCAGAGGGCAAGGAGCAGGGCGAACACAACGCCAAGACCGATAAATACGCCAAAATCACGTAAGGGTACGATTTCATTGGCCGTAAGGGAGGCAAACCCTGCCACTGTGGTAAGCCCTGCCATGAGAACGCCACCACCCGTCAGGTTCAGCACCCTGCCAGCCAGCTGATCCGGAGTGAGGCCCATGCCCTGTCCCTGCTGGAAGGCATGGGTAAGGTGAATGGCATAGGCCGTTCCCACGGCCACCAGAAGGACGGGAAGGGCGGAGGAAACGATGGATACGGGAACACCGGTATAGCCCATGACGCCAAAGCACCAGACAAGGGAAATCATTACTGTGAGCATGGGGTAGAGCACACCGGGCAGATTGCGGAACATGAGGAAAAGGCATGCCATGACCACAAGGGTCACCACGGGGAACAGCCAGCGGATATCCCGGATCATGAGGCTGCCGATTTCATTATCCACCACGGGTTCTCCGGCCATGTGGACCCGAAAGCCTGAATCCCTGAACACATCTTCCAGTATGATGCGCACCTCATCCAGCAGAAGGGCCTTGTTTTCCTTGTTCAGGTTGGGGGCGGTTTTCACCAGAAGGAGGGTGGCATTTTCCTCCTGATTGTAGAGACCCTTATCAAAAAGGGACCAGTTGTGCAGCCGCAGGCGGAGTTCCGCAAGACTGCTGCTTTCCGGGCGGTACATGCGTCCCGTGCGAATCTGCTTGGGCGAGGCAAGGATGGCCTCCTGCAGGGCAGGAAGAAATGCCGGGTCTTCCCGGTCCTTCTGGCGGAGAGAGTGGAAAAATGCAGGTGGTATGCCCGTATCCGTTTCGGTGCTGGTCTCTTCGCTGAAAAGGGTCCGGATGGCGGAGGTATCCCTCGGGCCTGTTTCCAGAATCAGACTGATCAGTTTTCTGGCGGAAGCCGTATCGGAGAATCCATGGGAGCGGAAAAAGGT
Organism: Desulfobotulus pelophilus; assembly: GCF_026155325.1. Taxonomy (NCBI): domain Bacteria; kingdom Pseudomonadati; phylum Thermodesulfobacteriota; class Desulfobacteria; order Desulfobacterales; family Desulfobacteraceae; genus Desulfobotulus; species Desulfobotulus pelophilus. The sequence goes on from NZ_JAPFPW010000017.1 coordinate 26,179, forward strand.
ATCCATGTCTTCCAGAAAGTAAAATTCGGGCCATACCGTATCGCTTTCCATGAGCGATGAGATCTGATCCACCCATATGCCACGGTTGAAGCCCCGGTTGTCCGTAGGCCGGGTGACGGCGGTCATAAGGGCTTTGGGAAGGCTGGGATCGCTCCGCACGGCACGGGCAAGGCGGTCGGCTGTCTGGGAAAGGATCTCGGGTGTCAGTCTTCCATGGAGATAATGGGGAGTCGCTTCTTCCAGTTCCTCCAGCAGCATGTCCCTGTCTGAAAAATGGCTGGCATCGGGCAGGAAGTCCGGGCCTTCCAGCCGTGTGAGATTTTGGAGGTAGGCCGTTATCACAAGGGCCTGTTCATGCTGCATGTCCAGTATGGATTGTATACGGCGGGCAGGAATGATCTGGTTGACCCTCAGGATCTGCTGGCCTGCCCTGTCCACCCTGTCCAGCAGTGAGGGGTCGTAGATGCTGTTTTGGGATGCAATGGCTATGACGATGCCAGTGGTGGAACCAAAGGTTTCCTGAGTATCCAGAAAAAAGTTTTTGGCCCGGTTGCTGTCCGGCAGCATGAACATGATGTCGTTTTCGATTTGCAGCCGGGTCATTCCCCAGGCAAAAAAGAGGGTAAGGAGGAAAATGGCAGCGACCAGCATCCGGAAATTCCGGGCCAGGGGCAGGATAATTCGGGCCAGAGTCAGGTTTTTCATGGCAGACCTTCCTTCAAAACATGGAGTAAACTGGGATACAGCCCTGTCTTTTGTGTGATGATCCCTCTGCTTTTCGTGACTGACTTGTCAGTCATTTGGTCTCTTAAAAAAAAATCCCGAAAGGGAACGGTCCGGTGTTTTGATGCAGAGTCAGGGCAGTGGTGCCGGGTCCAGCCCCTTCAGGATAAAGGCGCTCATATCGGCGGCAATGGTATCAATGTCCAGTTCCTTTTTCATGATCATGAAGAAGAAAAAGCTGCGTTCCACAAGCCCGACAATGAAAACAGCTGTAGTATGGGGATCCCGTATGCCGAGAATGTTCCGGCTGGCCCCCATGGAAATTTTTTCCCGCAGCAGTTCAATGAAGCTCAGAATCAGATCTTCGTACAATTCCTTGAAAAGTCCCCCCTGTCCAATGCCTTCCCGGAGAACAATTTCCGCAGCATTGGCATCTTCCTTCAGTGTTTTCAGGGCGGAGTGTATCATTTTACGAATGCGCACATGCAGTTCTGAAAGGGATGTACTGTCAAAGACCTCGTGATCTTCTTCAAAAATTCGGGTGAAGCGGTCCATAAATTTTTTACAGATCTGGCGGGCTATGTCTTCCTTGGATCGGAAATAGAGGTAGAAAGTACCCTGAGCCAGGCCTGCCGCCGAGACAATATCCGAGACCCGGGCTTTTTGGAAGCCCTTTTCCCTGAAGATGCGTACGGCGGCATCCAGGATATTTTGCCGTGTGGTGGCTTTATCGGGTGCGGTGACTGACATGTCATTCATATAGGCCCGCCCGTTTTTTCTGTCAAGAAAAAAGAGAGGGCGGTAAAGGCAAAGATGGACACCCACCTGTTTTGCCTTGCCTCCTTTTCCCACAGCCCCCTTAGCGGAAGTAAGAAAGAAGCTTCTGCTCGGGGAGGGGTCTGGAAAAGAGGTAGCCCTGTCCCAGCGAGCAGGAAAAATCCTGCAGTATTTTTTTCTGGGCTTCGGTCTCTATGCCTTCAGCCACTACGGAAAACCCCATGCAGGAGGAAAGTTCCATGACGCTGCGAACAATTTCCATGCACTCGGGCTGATCCGGAAGCCCTGCCACAAAGCTTTTGTCGATTTTAATCTGTTGCAGGCTGAAGTCCCTCAGATAGGCCAGGTTCGCATAGCCTGTGCCAAAATCATCAATGGCAATGGAGATACCCAGTCTCTGCAGCCTCTGCAGGGTTGCCATGGCCCTTTCTGATCGGGAAAAGAGAAGGCTTTCCGTTATTTCTATGTGCAGCCTTTTAGCGGGAAAACCGTTGGTTGTCAGGCAGTCTGCCACCATGTCGGCAAAATCAGGCTCTTCAAACTGAGGTGCGGACACATTCACTGCCAGATAAGGCGTTTGCCGGGTGCAGGGCCAGGTAGTGGCGGCGGCGATGGCTTTTTCCAGTACCAGCTTTCCTAAGGGAACAATCAGGCCGGTTTCTTCGGCCATGGGAATGAAATCCGCAGGCGATATCATGGTGCCATCGGCCTGCTGCCAGCGGACCAGGGCTTCACACCCTGCCACGCGGCCGGTCTGCATATCCACGATGGGCTGAAACCATACGGGAAAGGATTTCTCCTCAAGGGCTTTCCGGAGGGAAGATTCCATTTCCATGGCATTGACGGCAAGGTTGTGAAAATCTTTATGGAAAATTTCAAACCGCCCCTTTCCCATGGATTTGGCTCTATACATGGCAAGGTCCGCATCCCTCATAACCGATTCTGATGCGGCGTAGCCGTCCAGTGGGTAGACAATGCCGATGCTGGCTCCGATGTGAACGGTTTTTTCTTCCACCCTAAAAGGCATGGCCGCCGCATCCAGAATGCGGCGGGTGATATCATGGACTTCTGTTTCATGGTGAATGCCCTGAACCAGCAGGGCAAATTCATCTCCGCCCATGCGGGCGACCAGATCCCAGGGACGAACTTTTTCACGGAAGCGGCATGCCACCTCGCAGAGCAGGCGATCTCCGGCGGAATGCCCCAGAGTATCATTGACGGCTTTGAATCGGTCCAGATCCACAAAAAGAACGGCACTTTGCCCGCGTTGTTCCTTGTCACCCAGCAGGGTGTTGAGTTTTCTGGCAAAGAGATTGCGGTTGGCAAGGTTGGTGAGTGCATCATGGGAGGCCTGATGACGGAGGTCGTCTTCCAGCCGTTTTCTTCTGGAAATGTCTTCCATAACGAGAAAAATATCGGAAAAGCCGGCAGAGTCCGTGGGTACAGGGTAGCCCACCATGGAAACGGGAACGCTGTGACCGCTGGCATGGAGGGATGAAGTCTCGCAGTGAATGGTCTCCCCGGAACCGATGCGGGAAAAAAGTTCTTTCACTTCATGGGCCTTTTCTTTGTCCAGGCAGGGCAGGGGTCTGCCGGAGAGGCTGTCGCTGGCGTAGCCGAGAATACGCTCTACACCCGGGTTGGCTTCCATGACCCTGCCTTCTGCGTCCATGAGAAAAATGGCCTGGGGAGCATGGGTGAAAAGCTGGCGAAAATATGTTTCATGGCGGATACGGTGGCGGTTTTCTTCGTGCAAGGCTTCGGCCATGTTCCGGCAGGCCTTCCGGTGTTTGGCGATGATGCGGTCCTGATAGCGTTTGAGAGCCACATGATTGTCCACCCGTCTGCGGGTGATGGCCGGTGCAATGGGTTTTCGTATGTAATCCACCGCGCCCAGGGAAAGTCCTTCGGCCTCATCCGCCACATCGCATTTGGCCGTGACAAAAATCACCGGAATGTCACGGGTTTCTTCGTTTTTCTTCAGTTCCCTGCATACGGTGAAGCCATCCATCCCCGGCATCATTACATCCAGAAGAATGAGATCGGGTTTTCTGTCATGGCTCTGGACCAGCTGAAGGGCCTGCTGTCCGCTGGTGGCAACCTGTATGGCATAGTTGTCCATGAGCAGATTACCCAGAATATCAATGTTGGCAGGGGTATCATCCACGATAAGCAGGGTTGCCTGTTCTTTCTGAGTCATTATGCGGAAGCTTTCTCATGGGTAGCTGGAAGGGGTTTGGGTAAACTGATCCGGATATCCTGCAGAATATGGCGGGCTTTCTGAAAATCGTAGCATTCCGCAGCGTCCATGAGCCTACGGAAATCTCTGGCCCTGCCGCAGTCTGCCAGTGCGCCTTCCAGCTCCGCGGTTCTGGCCTTGGCACTCATGCTGCTGGCTGCCAGAAGGGTGTCCAGCTCTTCCAGTTCCGAAGACAGGCAGGTGGAGTAACGATCCCCATGCCCGCAAAGTGGAGAGATCTGGGGATCATTTTGCACGGCATGGAGCAACGTATCCATGGTTTTGTCCAGAAAGCTCAGATGATGGGGAAGATCTTCTTCGCCGCACCCTTTGCGGATCTGTTGCTCTACTTTCTTTGCGGCATCGGCCAGAAGGCGGGCACCGATGTTGGCAGCACTTCCTTTTAGTGTATGGGCCAGCAGGCGGGCCTCGTCCGTCTCTCCCCGTCGCAGTGCCCTGCGGATAGCACCGGGCAGACCTGCCTGATGCCGCCTGAATTCATCCAGCACTTTCCCATAAAGTTTTTCGTTGCCGGTAAAACGCGAGAGAGCTCCTTTTTTATCCAGAATATCCGCTTCTATATGGTTTTCATGTATTTGGAAGCGGTGAGGGCTGTGGATGGACAGGAGGTTAAAAAGGGTTTGACTGTGCAGGGGTTTGGTCAGGTGGGCATTCATACCCGCCATTCTGGAAATGGCCTCTTCTTCCGGACCCGCATCGGCGGTGAGTGCAATGACAGGAATTGTCTCCATGCCGGGAATGCGGCGGATTCTACGGGTTGTTTCCCGTCCGTCCATACCCCGCATGCGGATATCCATTAGAATGATATCCACGGATTGTTTTGCGAGAATGTCCAGAGCTTCCGGGCCACTGGCGGCGCATAGCACCTCAATCCCGGCAGGCTGCAGCAGTTCTTCGGCCACCATGCGGTTGACGCTGTTATCCTCCACAAGGAGTACACGAAGCCCTTTCATCCCCATACCAGGATTCTGAGACGGGCAGGGATGGATGCGGGCATCGGAACCGAAAATTTCCATGATGGTGTCAAAAAGAGTGGACTGGCGCAGGGGTTTGGGAAGAAAGGCAAGGCAGCCGGGGCAGGCCATGGCAAGGCCTTCTTCTCCGGGCCTTCCTCCCATGAGAATAACGGGAGGATGTCTTTCCATGGATGCCAGCTCGCGGCAGAGGGTCAGTCCGTCGGTATCTTTCAGGCTGATGTCCATAAGAATGAGATCGGGCAGCGGAGTCTGGCTGATTGCCCGGCGCAGGCCTTCGGCTGACTCGCTGTGCTGTTCCGTAAAACCGAAATCCCTCAGGTAACGGCAGAGTACCCTTGCGGTTACGGGATGATCTTCTACCACAAGGCAGTGGAGGCTTTGTATGGATTCCGGCACATCCGGCCGGTTCTGGCAAAGGAGCAGGGGCGAAAGGGGCAGGGAAAAATAAAAATGACTTCCTTTTCCTTCACAGCTTTCCATGTCCATGGTTCCGCCCATATGGTCAATCATGCCCCTGCAGATGGCAAGGCCCAGCCCCGTACCTCCATAACGGCGGGTAATGGAACCGTCTGCCTGTGTGAAAGGCAGAAAGATATCGGCTCGGCATTCCGGTGCGATGCCGATACCTGTATCGCGTACGCCGAAATGGAGTGCGCCGGGGCTGAGGGTGCGGACTTCCAGACAGATTTCTCCGGACTCGGTGAACTTGAGGGCATTCCCCAGCAGATTGATGAGCACCTGACGTATTTTGGGTCCGTCGCCTGACAGGGTGCTGGGAACCTTTTCATCCACGTCGGCGATGAGCTCCAGGTCTTTTTTCCCCGCCTCTGCCGAGAACATGGAACAGACCTCCTCCACCATTTCCCGGATACGGAAAGGGGCTTCGTGAATGGGCAGGCGACCCGCACTGATGCGGGTGAAGTCCAGCGTGGCTGTCATCTGATCCAGCAGCGACTGGCTGGCAGTCTGGATCACCCGCAGGTGCTCTGACTGGGAGGAGGTGAGGGGGGTGCGGAGCAGGACATCACACATCCCTGAAATGGCATGGATGGGAGTGCGGATTTCATGGCTCATGGTGGCAAGAAAGGCATCTTTGGCCCTGTTGGATGCTTCGGCAGCATCGCGGGCCTGTTCCAGATGATGGTAGGCATCTTCCAGTGCGAGGGTCCGTTCTTTAACCCTCTCTGCCAGTTCCGACTCCCGGATGCGGATTTTTCTGGCCATCCAGTTCATGTGGCGCATCAGGGTGATGAATTCATTTTCATCATCGTTTTGTGGGGGCAGGCTGAAATAGGGGTCTCTGTTTTCCTGTACTTTGCAGCAGAAGGCCATGACTCTGTTCAGGGGCGTTCTGACCAGCCAGGCTAACGTTGGGCCATAAGGGCTTAAGAAGATAATAAAAAAGGCTGCAATACAGGCAATGCCCAGACTGTCCTGAAACTGGCTGTGTATCAGCAGACCGGATTTGCCTGAGGCCAGAGTCAGCGTCAGCAGAGGAAGGAGGGCATGGATGGCTGTAATCAGTCTGAACCTGTTGGCAAGTCGCATGGGGATCCGATTTTTTGCGGGTTTTATGGCTGGGTATTTTTTAGTCTTGGCTAAAAGATTTGTCAAGGACATTCATCCTGTTTGCCCATCATTAACAAAAGAGGGAATAGGCAAAAATGGGGTGAAAAAGCCACTCTGGGAGGGATTGCGTTGTTTGGGTATTTTATTTTTTTAAATCAATTGGTTACATCGTTTTGATAGGAGGTTTCTGTGGCAGGGTCTCCCCGTTTTTGGGGGACGGAGCCCTGGCTTCGCAGACAGAATGGGGCAGATATTCCTGAGGGCCTGCCAGTTGGTTCCTGTCATTCATGGAAGCCTGCCCGTTTTTTTTCGTGTTGAGAATGTGCCGGTCTCCCGGAAAATTCGGGAGGTCTTTTTTTTGCATGCAAAATAAGCAGTGAAAAGCTGGTTGATTGAAAAAGCCTGCCGTTTGTATGCTCCGTAAATGTTGATGCCAGAAAGGAAGGTCAGGATGATGGATACGATGGATGAAGGGGAAAGTGCTGAATTGAATGCAGCCAGAATACTGGATCTTTTTCACCGAAGCATGGTTCATTATGGTCTCTGGTTTGCCGAGGTACGGCATCAGCTGGGACCTGAGGTGGGGCATGAGGTTCTGGAAGCGGTGAGTGGCAGGGTTCTGGAAGCCCATATCCGGCGTCTGGCAGGGGTGCTGGGCTTTTCTCTGAAAAATGGTCTGCCCGCCCCCCTTGTGGATCTGCCGAAAGAAAAGCAGAAGGCCCTTCAGGAAGCCGTTTCCCTGAACTGGCTGGCCCTGGATGGCCTTTGGTTTCAGGGGGTTGAATTTACCCATGGAATGAACGATGCCAAACGGTGCAACGATTCCTGCTGGGCTCATTTTTCACCCTTTGAGGCGGCCATGATCCGTAAAGAACTGCAGCTGGGAAAACAATCCGGACTGGAAGGCTTGAAAAAGGCTCTGGGAAGACGGCTCTATGCCTTTATCAATGAACAGAGCATGGAGGATACGGGGCTGGATCGCTTTGTTTTCCGCATGCATAAATGCCGGGTGCAGGATGCCAGAAAACGGAAGGGCCTTGCGGATTATCCCTGTAAAAGTGCGGGTATGGTGGAGTATCCCTATTTTGCGAAGGAAATAGACAGCCGTATCCGGACCCGCTGCATTGGGTGCCCGCCGGACGCCCATCCCGAAGAATGGTGGTGTGCCTGGGAGTTTATTCTTGATGAAGGCTGATGCCGGACCCTCCGGCCCTGCCTTTTTTTGCCGGAGGAATGTGTGGCCCGGGGGGAAGGCAGGGGGAATGGAAAGCGAAAGGTCAGTTGCCGTGGAAGGTTCTGGGGAGCTGGCTTTCTCCTTCCGTTTCACCACTGCCCGGTGTTCTTTGCAGGTCTTCTCTGAAAATTACTTCGTATTGAGAAATGTGGATGCGCTTCACGGGTGTCTGCAGGAGGGTATCGGACACGCGTTTGATGATTCTCCGCATCCGCTTTCCTTTGTCGTTAAGCTGTTTACCTGTATAGGGGCGGACAATGAGGTCCGTTGCGTACCGCATGCGTTCCAGCTGTCTTCTGGCTTCCAGAACGCCGTCCTGAGAAGAAAAACCAAGGGTTATTTCTGCTTTGACAAGGGATTGATCGGCCAGCGGGCCGGTATAGGTGTAGGTATAGGAGAAGGGCGGTTCGCCAAGGATGAAAGCAAGCTTTTCACAGCCAAAGAAGAGAAGGGGAATGAAAAGAAGCAGAAGATATCTGAATGCGGGTAGTCTGTGGGGCATGGTTTCTCCTTGTGGGCGGAAGGAGACAGGGTGCAGGCAGCATTCCTGTGATTGGCAGAATGACTTTGCCATGTTCTTCCCTCTGCCATTTCGGGCCACTTCCGGAAGGGGAGGGAACCCTTGGGGTTTCCGGAATGAGACATCGTTTTGATGCCCCATTCCGGCCTTCTCAGATGTTGATGGCATCCGTATTGGCAAGCAGCCGGATGAATTCTTTTTCCCACTGGGGTCCACCGGTACGCAGGGCTATTTCTTCGGTGATATGCCTGGGTAAGATGCCCAGATCCATATTGCGGCCGAGGCCCTGAATGCAGGAGGGACAATTAGTAAGTAACACGGGTGGTTCATGGCTGTCCAGCCCCTGAAGCGTCCTTTTCAGGGTGGCATGTTTGCGCAGCCGCATGCGGTTGGTAATATCCGTGCGGCTTAAGGCCATGGTACCTGCTTCCGAACAGCAGTGGGGAGTGTTGATCAGCTTTTCCCCTGTGGTTTCCTGGAAAAGGCGCTGGGCAGTGCCTTCGAGAGAGTCGTGGCAGGGAGCGTGGTAGAGGCGGAGTTCCGCTGATTCAGGTACAGGAAGTCCTTTTTCCATGACAAAACGGGAGACATCCGTAACGTTGCAGTCGAAAATATGTCCCGTTCCCAGTTCTTCCAGCGCCTCCTTACAGGTACCGCAGGTCACTACACAGGCGTCGAAGCTGAGGTAGCGGAGCATTTCCCTTGTCTGGTTGAACAGGATGGTGTTGCGCAGATGCAGGTGATCCCGTTGCAGGGTTTCCGCATTGACGGTGGCAGGAAAACTGCAGCAGAGATAGGGAGGCGGCAGCACCACCCGGACTCCGGCTTTCAGAAGAATGTAAATTCCCGCACGGCTTATCACACTGTGCAGCCTCTCTGAACCGCAGCCGGGGAAGTAAAATACCGTGGCACTGGCTTCTCCGGGAGGTTCCATGAGCAGTACCTGGTTGGGGCCGCAGGCAGGCAGCCCATCGCGCAGGGTTTCTTTGGGCAGAGAGGGCATGGGTGCATCCAGCAGCTGCATGGGTTTCAGGTTTTTGATCCATGCAGGGCTCAGGGGAGAAATGCGGAAGCTGCCAATGCGGAAAGGACTTTTTTTCCGGATGCGGCCCACGATGGCAGCACCCAGGCGCTGGGCTTCACCCCCATAACGCAGCACACCCTTGCGGAAGATGGTGTTGGGAAGCGGGGCATTGGTTTTGAGATAGGCCAGCACCATACGGGTGGGCAGCACCTTCCGTTTGTATTTCAGGGCCGCCAGAATCTCCCGTTCCAGTATGGACACCTCGCCCGTGTCTATGTCCACAGGGCAGGGGATTTTACATTTGTGGCAGATGGTGCAGTGGTCTGCAATCTCTTCCAGATGGCGAAGAGCGCGGAAACGACCCGTATGGGTACGCTGAGCATCATAGAGGATGGCCTCGATGAGGGCGGCAACAGCCAGGTTTTTATTTCGGGGGTGATAGAAAAGATTCTGCTGGGGATAAAAGGTACAGCAGTCTGCCTTGCATTTACCGCAGCGGACGCATTTGGCTATTTTATCGGAAAGCTCCTTGAGGGACCCGTGCTGCAGAATTTTGGCTTCAATGCCCAGAAGATTGAAGGATGGGGTAAACACCTTTTCCGGAACGGAAGGGTCTTCCAGCTTGCCGGGGTTCATAACATTTTTAGGGTCCACTTTCTGGCGGTACTGGCTCAGGGCAAGAATCTGCTCTTTATCAAAATACTTCATTTTTGTGATGCCGATACCATGTTCCCCGGATACCACACCGCCCAGGGCCACAGCCTTTTCCATCACATCATCGGCTGTTTTATTGGCTCTGGCCATCATTTCCAGATCATTGGAGAAGACGGGAATGTTGACATGGATATTGCCGTCTCCCGCATGCATGTGGGTGGCAAGAATAATCTGTCTGGATCTGACAGCGGTAATGAGTTCGGCAATTTCTGCCGATATTTTTTTATACCCCTGGAACAGTTCAAGGATATCTTCTTGAAATTCCTTGAGCAGACTTTCGGCAGCCAGTTCTTCGTGGGTGGCGGAGCTTATGGCCAGAAGGGCATCTTCGCAGAGTTGAACCGCCGTGGAGGCCTTGCTCTTTACCCAGTCTCTGTCTTCGGCATCCGCAGGCTGGGCGGTATCCAGATACATGCGAACCGCTTCCACGGCAGCCCGCTGATTGTAGCGGTTTTCCTCGCCATTGTAGTCCTCGGCAAAGCGGGCAAAGGCGGCCAGCTTTGGCAGGGGCAGCACAATATCCTCATTGAGCTTGAAGGCATTGGTGCGCGCCGCAATGGCACCAAAGCGTTTGCGGTCCTGCCAGAAGCGTGTGGCTTCCGTTTTATCTTTGGCAAAGAAGATTTCTGTGTTGGGGTAAGGCTCAAGGAGCAGGGCCAGATTCTCTTTTCCCCGTTCCAGCTGTTCCGGTCTGTGGGCCACCATGTCCACCAGCAGTACGGCCTTGGGAATTTCACTGCGGGCCGCCTTGACCTTATACCCTATGGCTTTTATGTATTCATCATCAAAGTGTTCCAGGGCCATGAGGGCTTCTTCGCCCCTGTTTTCAAAGGTTTCGGACAGGGCGACGATTACCCGGCTGGCCTCTTCCATGTCTTTGCCGAAAAACTCCAGACAGCAGGTGGCCTTTTCCTCATAGGCTTCATAAAGGATGAATTCTGCGGATGTGATGACACCGTCGCAGCCTTCCTTCTGGATACCGGGAACCCCTGCCAGTGCCTTATTGGTGATATCCTTCCAAAGGCCGGGCTTACGGATTTCACTGCCCAGTATGCGGATTTCCTCGGTGTCACGGGTTTTGAGATCTTTTACCGCATAGGCCACCACATCTTCTGGCTGAATTTTCCGCATGGGGTGGTTGGTCCGGCGGACCTCCAGAAAACGACCATCGGGCATGGCGATTTTGAAGGCAATAAGATTGTCGATGGCCGTACCCCAGAGCACGGCGGTTTTACCACCAGCGTTTTCCGCAATATTACCGCCGATGGTGCAGGCCCAGGCAGAGGTGGGGTCCGTTGCAAAGACAAGATTTCTGGCTTCTGCCGCTTTCATGGCTGCTTCCGTGACCACACCGGCTTCAAGACGGATGACGGGCATGCTTGTTTCCGTGCCATCGTCTCCGGTAAAGGTCTGTTCATCGATGCCGTGGATGTGGTTGAGTTTTTCCGTATTCACCATGATGCAGCGATCCCGTACGGGGACAGATCCGCCGGTAAGACCTGTTCCGGCACCTCTGGGAATGGCATGCATGCCCATCTCTCCGATGGCGGCAAGAATCCGGGGAACCTGATGTTCCTCGGAAGGCCGCACCACGGCAAAGGGCAGACAGAGCCGCCAGTCCGTTGCATCCGTGGCGTGGCTGTTCAGACTGAAAGGGTCAAAATAAATGCTTTCCTCTCCCGTGATGGGGGCAAGGCGTTTTTTTACCTTGCGACGCAGGGCCTTGATCTCGCGGATTTCCTTCTGGAGCTCTTCAAGGCGGATATGGCAGCGGTCCAGTACGATCTGCACATCGGAATTGAGGGCCGCTTCGGCAACGGCCTTGAGATCTTTTCCCGCATTGGTAAAGAATTCCTTCTGTCTGCGGCGGGAATTGATGAGATCCTCGTAGACAAAGGGATTGCGACGGAGAATGAAAAGATCGCCTGCAAAGCGCATGAGTAGCTGGGCAGATCGGCCTGTAACCCTTTGATCTCTAAGGTTTTCAAGCACATGCCAGATGTCATTGCCAAGAATCTGGCAGATGATCTGCCTGTCATCGGCGGAAGTGTAATTGTACGGGATTTCCCGGTAATTGACGTTCATGGGGCAGACCTCCCGGATATTGCAGTACGGATGCAGAGCATCCTGCTTGTTTTAAAAAGGAAAAAAAGGGAAACAAACCCGCATAGGGGACGTTTCCCGGCAGGAGAATCCGGCCTGAATCTGCCGGATTCCGACTTTACAGCCCGTATGTTCCTATCATTTTATACAGGGAAAAGGCAAGGAGAGGTCTAGTCCGCTTCCCTTGTTTTCAAGAAGAGAACATCCGGCCACTGTTCCTCCACAAATCCCAGCTGCCATTCCGTTGTGGTGAGGAATGTGAGGTGCCCTTCGGCGTCTCTTGCAAGGTTGTGGCTGTGTTTTTTTTCAAATTCCGCAAATTTTTTGGGATCTTCACAGCGGATCCAGCGGGCTATGCCAAAGCTGACATTTTCATAGATGGCATCCACGCTGTATTCTGCCTTGAGACGGTGCATGGTCACGTCAAACTGCAGGGAACCCACAGCCCCCAGAATGTAATCCGGAGCATTGAGAGGGCGGAAAAACTGGACCGCACCTTCTTCGGCCAGCTGGGTAAGGCCTTTCTGCAGCTGTTTCAGCTTTAAGGGATTCTTCAGGATGACCCTGCGGAATATTTCCGGGGCAAAGTTGGGAATGCCTGTGAATTTCAGCGGTTCTCTGGCGGAAAAGGTGTCTCCGATTTTCACGGTTCCGTGGTTGTGCACACCAATGATGTCTCCGGGCCAGGCTTCATCCACATGGCTTCTGTCCTGGGCCATGAAGATGGTGGCATTGCTGATGGTGATTTCCTTGCCAAGGCGGTGGTGCATGACCTTCATACCCCGGGTGAATTTTCCGGAACAAATGCGTACAAAGGCAATACGGTCTCTGTGGGCCGGGTCCATGTTGGCCTGAATTTTAAAGGCAAACCCAGAGAAGTTTTCTTCATCGGGAGAAACCATACGTGTGGTCGTGGCTCTGGGAGAAGGGGCGGGTGCCATTTCCACAAAGGCGTCCAGCAGTTCGCGCACACCAAAGTTGTTGATGGCGGAGCCGAAGAAAACCGGTGTCTGGGAGCCGGAGAGATAGTGGTGCATCTCAAAGGGGCTGGCCGCTCCTTCCAACAGCTCGATGTCTTCCCGCAGTTCATCGGCCTGTGACCCTAAAAGCTTATCCAGCACGGGATCGCTGAGGTCTTTGATGGTAACGACTTCCTTTGGTTTGTTGTCTTCGCCCGGGTTGAAAAGGGAAATCTCTTTTTTGTAAAGATTGTACACACCTTTAAACCGTTTGCCCATACCGATGGGCCAGGACATGGGTACGCACTCGATCTGCAGTTTGTCCTCGATATCCGAGAGAATATCAAGGGGGAACATCCCTTCCCGGTCCAGCTTGTTGATGAAGGTGATGATGGGGGTGTTGCGCATGCGGCAGACGGCCATGAGTTTTTCCGTCTGGGTTTCAACCCCCCTTGCGGAATCAATGACCATAAGGGCGGAGTCCACGGCGGTGAGTACCCGGTAGGTATCTTCGGAAAAGTCCTGATGGCCGGGGGTGTCCAGCAGATTCACCTCATAATCCCTGTAATTGAATTTCATGACAGAGGTGGTCACGGAAATGCCGCGTTCCTGTTCAATGGCCATCCAGTCCGAGGTGGCATGGCGCTGGGCTTTTTTGGCTTTTACGGCACCAGCCGTCTGGATGGCACCGCCAAAGAGCAGCAGTTTTTCCGTCAGGGTGGTTTTCCCGGCATCGGGATGGCTGATAATACCAAAGGTGCGGCGCATGGCCACTTCCTGGGCGATTTTGCTGTTGGGTCGTGTCATGGTTTTATTCCTGTGGAGTTTGGGCCGCAGGGATAAGGGGCGGCACAGAGGGTTCCGGGAGACGATGCTGGCTGACGGCAACACCGGAAAGAACCAGGGCAGCGCAGAGATATTGGGGCATGGTAAACTGTTCGCCCAGAATCAGCCAGCCGAAAAAAACGGTGAATACGGGTATGAGGTTGACATAGGCCGAAGCCTGGGAGGCAGGAATACGGCTGACCCCGTAATTATAGAGTCCGTAGGCTCCTAAGGTGATGCAGACCCCGAGGTAAAAAACGGAGAGGGCCGGAATGGGGATAAAGGCCTGGGGCAGGGGGGTTGCCGGGAAAAAGAGTACGGGAAAAAAGAAAATACTGCCGCAGAAAGCCTGAAAACCGGTCAGCAGAAAAACCGGGTAACGTGCGGATAGCCGTTTTAAAAGCAGGGTATAGGCCGCTGCACAGACCATGGCCATGAATTCAAAGGAGTTGCCCAGAAGGGGATTGGGTGCGTTTTCGGACACGGTTCCTGTCAGGGAGAGTCCCACCGCACCGGCCATGGCCAGGGCAAAACCGCAGAAAGTCCGGGTACTCACTTTTTCATTCAGGGTGAGCATGGCACCGATGGCTACCAGAAGGGGCAGCACAGCTGTTATCATGCTGGCCTGAGAGGCTGTGGTCAGGGTAAGGGCTTTGGCCTCAAAAATGAAGTAGAGGCAGGGCTCACAGAGAACCATGATGCCAAGGAGTTTCCAGTCTCCGTTCCGGTAACGGATCTGTGGAAGCAGGCGAAAGACAAAGGGCAGAAAACAGAGGCTGGCAATGGCCATACGGGCAAAGATGACCACCATGGGGTCATAGCTTGTAAATGCCAGTTTCAGGGCGATGAAGCTTGTGGCCCAGAGCAGCATGGCCGTAACAAGGGCAACATAGGGAAACATACTGACCACTGCGGTTCCTTTCAGCCTTTCTTCGGTATCGGCTGCCTGTGCCGATAAAGCCAAAGTCCAGCAAGAAAGCCGGAGCCGCGCAAAGAATCTTTCCGCGGTTCCGGCTTGTAATTCTCTTCCGGACGGATTTTTTAGCATATCCTGTAAAGAAAGAAAACGATTTTGATGGAAGCAGCAGGGACTGCTTTTTTATCTGACAAAGCAGGTTTTTTTACAGCGTTACAATGGCAGACTCCGGGCTTTATGGGCTGACCCGTTTTCCTCGCCCCAGCAGCCCGTCTCCCGGAGAGAGACGGGCTGCCATGTGGTGGCTGCCGGGTGTGGAGAAGAAAAAGGGTGAAGGTATGTGGGGTTTCAGGCCCTGTTACTGCCGGGTCAGCCTTCTGTATTTCATGCGTTTGGGAATCAGGGCATCGGCTCCCAGGCGGCGTTTTTTGTCTTCCTCGTATTCCGTGAAATTGCCGTCAAAGAAGACTACTTCCGCATCTCCCTCAAAGGCGAGGATGTGGGTGCAGGTTCTGTCCAGGAACCAGCGGTCATGGCTGATGATGAGGGCACAGCCCGCAAAATTGGCAAGGCCCTCTTCCAGTGCACGGATGGTGTTTACGTCCAGATCGTTGGTGGGTTCGTCAAGGAGCAGGACGTTGGCTTCGGATTTGAGCATCTGGGCCAGATGCACCCGGTTGCGCTCCCCGCCGGAAAGGACTTCCACCTTTTTCTGCTGATCTGCTCCCGAGAAGTTAAAGCGGGCCACATAGGCACGGGAGTTGACTTCCCGGCCACCCACCATCACGATATCCTGACCACCAGAAATGACTTCCCAGATACTTTTGCCGGATTCAAGGGATCCCCTGTGCTGGTCCGCATATCCCAGCTTTACGGTTTCTCCCACCCGTATGTTCCCTTTATCCGGCGTCTCTTCCCCGGAAATCATGCGGAAAAGGGTGGTTTTACCGGCTCCGTTGGGGCCGATGATGCCCACGATGCTGCCGGGCTGCAGGTTGAAGCTCATGTCTTCCACAAGGAGTTTATCTTCAAAGGCCTTGCTGACGCCATCGGTTTCAATGACGAGATTACCGAGACGGGGACCGGAGGGAATGAAAATCTGAAGATCACGGTCCATCTGTTCGTTGCTGCGGCCCAGCATTTCCTCATAGGCACTGATGCGGGCCTTGGATTTGGCATGGCGTCCCTTGGGGCTCATGCGGATCCAGTCCAGCTCCCGTTCCAGGGTTTTCTGACGCTGGGATTCCTGTTTTTCCTCATCCGCAAGGCGTTTTTGTTTCTGTTCCAGCCATGAGGAGTAATTGCCCTTCCAGGGAATGCCTTCTCCCCTGTCCAGTTCCAGAATCCAGCCGGCCACATTGTCGAGGAAATAGCGGTCATGGGTAACGGCAATGATGGTTCCCGCATACTGTTTCAGGTGTTGTTCCAGCCATGCCACGGATTCCGCATCCAGATGGTTGGTGGGTTCGTCGAGAAGCAGGATATCGGGTTTCTGCAGAAGCAGTTTGCACAGTGCCACTCTGCGACGCTCACCACCGGAGAGTACGGCCACCTTTGCGTCCGGCGGCGGGCAGCGCAGCGCATCCATGGCCATTTCCAGCCGGGCGTCAATGTCCCAGCCGTCCATGCGGTCCAGCAGATCCTGTACCTCGCCCTGACGCTCAATCAGTTTGTTCATGGCGTCATCATCCATGGGTTCTGCAAATTTTTCGTTGATGGCATTGTATTCCTTCATCAGGGCAGCCACCTGACCGGCACCTTCCTCCACCAGTTCCAGTACGGTACGGTTTTCGTCCAGCAGGGGTTCCTGAGGCAGGTAGCCGATGGAGTAACCGTCGGAAAGGATGGTTTCTCCGGCAAACTCATTGTCCACACCAGCCATGATGCGCAGAAGGGTACTTTTACCGGATCCGTTCAAACCCAGTACGCCAATTTTGGCACCATAATAATAGGAAAGGGAAATATCCTTCAGCACGGTTTTGGTGCCATGCCGTTTGCTTACCTGCATCATTGTGTAGATGACCTTTTTGGTATCCACGCTCATGGGTAATGCTCCTTTGTTGATGGGGTTTCATAAAAGGGAAGCGCACCATGGGGTGCGCTTTTTTGTCCATATGTCAGTGTGCCAGAAGGTTTCATCAGGCACTCATTTCAGTCCGTATCTAAAGGAAGACGGCCGGAATGGCAAGGGCTGGTTCCCGGAAAGTTTTTCTCAGCCCGGACAAGATGCCCGGGCTTTTGGTGAGTGACCTGATAGCTACGGTTTCGGATCAGAGCTTTCAGCCCCTCCATTCAGGGCAGTTTTTTTACGGAAAGAATCTTTATGGCTTCTCTGGGTACATTCTGGTGTCCTTTTGAAAGACCTGTGGTCACCCGTTCTATTCTGCTCAGCACATCCATGCCCTCCACTACCCGACCGAATACGCAGTATCCGAAGCCCTGGGCGGTGGAAGCCTTGTAGTTGAGAAATTCGTTATCCACCGTATTGATGAAGAACTGGCTGGTGGCGGAATGGGGAGCATTGGTACGGGCCATGGCAATGGTCCCTTTCTGGTTTTTTAATCCGTTGGCCGCTTCATTGGCAATGGGGTCTTGTGTGGGTTTTTGCTGCATATTTTCTGTGAATCCGCCGCCCTGTACCATAAAGCCGTGGATTACCCGGTGAAAAATGGTGCCGTTATAAAAACCCGTGGATGCATAGGAAAGAAAGTTCTGTACGGTTTCCGGGGCTTTGTCAGGATACAGTTCAAGAATCATGGTACCCATGCTGGTTTCCATGGCAATGCGGACGGTTTCAGGTTGGGACGCCGCCGCTGTTTTTTCGGCAAAGGCCGGAGAGGCCGTAATAAAGGCAAGGCAGATGGCAAGGGTGAGAATGCGCCGCATGTGAGAATCTCCTTATTGATCTTTTAATAGTCTTTTTTCCAGAAAAGTCCCATGCCGCCACCCTTGGGGCCAATTTTACTTTCAAGGGTGATGCGGCGGGATAGTTCCACATCCGCGGAAACAAGGTCATCGTTGGTTCTCAGATCTTTTTCAACGCGCAGGTATACCTTTTCGTGTACATATTTACCGGCACGAAGGCGGATGTCGTCATTGTCATCGCCATCGGAAACGATGTTGAGATCATCCAGTCCGAAGAAGCTCCGGGCCGTGTCCATGGCACCGGGACCACCACCATAGCCTGCCAGTTCCCTTGCGGCAAGGGCAAGTTGAGCTGCCTGTATGGGCGTTATGGTTGCCAGAGACCGGCCGAAGAGCATCTGGGCCAGTACTTCGTCCTGGGGAAGGGCAGGTTCTGAGGAAAGGGTGAAATCCAGCTGAGGGGGCTGGCCTTCCACGCGGAGAATGGAAACAACTTCCCGGCCTTCCTGTCTGGCTTCAAAGGAGACAAAGGGGCTGGGCGGCTGGCTTCCGTCCAGCATAATGGTTCCCTGAGAAAGGGTGAGCCGTTTTCCCAGAAAGTCCAGTCGGCCCCGGATGAGCCGTATATCGCCCCGAACCACCGGATCCTTTGCCTGGCCCGTGATATCCAGGTTGCCTCCCCATTCGGAGTCAAGGCCCCGCCCCCGTACAAAAATGCGGGAAGGAAAATGCAGCTGGAGGTTCAGGCGGGTATCCATGGGTGGCCTTGTCCGCGGGGGAGGCTCATCCTCTTCCCCCGGACCGTGGATTTCTACCACGGTAAGTTCGGCTATATCCGGCCCGCCGAATTCTTTAAGAAAGATCTCCACGCGTTCGAAGCGGATGTCTCCCGTTACTTCCTGCTGCAGGTGCGTACCCTGTATGTTCAGGGAGCCTTGGGCAATGGCAGCCATAAGCGATGGGTTATCCACAACCCGGAAGCGTTCTGTGTTCAGGGACAGCTGAAAGGGGAAATTATTGTTACTTGAAAGGCTAATCTCTCCCGTTCCCTGGGCGAGTCCCCGGAAGCCGTCACTGGCGGTAAAGCTGTCCAGCCGGATGGCTCCGCCCGTCATGGAGACGGAGGCCGCCATATCCCGGATCAGCAGCCCCTGTTCCAGATGTTGATACACTCCGTCTTCCAGCGTCAGGGTTCCTGATGGCCGGGGAGCATGGAGAGGACCTTCTATTTGAAGGTTCAGAAGGGCTTTGCCTTCAAGAAGCTGATGATCCGGCATGAAGAGAAAACCCAGACGTGCAAGGTCCAGCTCTCCTCGGATGGCCGCCTGAACCGGGGTGTCCTGAGGAAGGAGGAACCGGAAGGGAGCAAGGGAAAGCTTCACGGGAAGGCTGCCTTTTCCTGTGAGAATAGGTTTGTTCCCGTGCATTTCCCTGGCGTGAATGGCAATGGAAAAAACCTGATGGTGGAATGTAGCATCGGTTTTCACTTCCATTTCAGGCAGGGCCTGCTCATGGGAGGTTCGGGTTGAAAGCTGACTGGCTGTAAGGGAAACGTGCCCTTCCGGGTTGGAAGGAGAGCCACTTAGGCTCATGCGGGCATCGACCGTTCCCTTGGCGGCAGGCAGCAAAAGAGAGATGGGCAGTTTCTGGAGCTGGCTTGTCAGCTCAATTCTTTCAGGGCTCCATATGCCTTTTGCCTGCAGTTCTCCCTTGTCCAGAGCAAGGTTCAGGGAGCGGAGAGTGAAGGTATCCCCTTTCTGGTGGAGTTCTATGGGAGACAGGGCGGACAGGGTGTGTCCGTCCAGCTGTGCATAGAGGCTGTGGAGGGTGAAAGATCGTTTCTGTTTTTCTTCATTGTACAGGGCTTCAAAATCCAGATAAAAGGGCAGATCATTTTGTTTTCCCTGACTTTCAAAGAAAAGGGAAAGGTCCTTCAGCGATCCCCGGGCCGAAGCCCTTGTATGTTCCAGTAAACTGGTTCCGGAAGCCAGGTTGTCTGCCAGCAGAGTGGCATCCAGGGTCGCTTGCCCGGTGAGGTCATGGGCCGTTCCTTCAAAAAGAAGATGACCCAGACTGGCAACGTCCGTTTTCCAGTGGTTCATGCTGAGAAGAAGGGTGGCATCCTGCTGCCCCTGATGGGACAGAAGACGCAGATCCAGAGTTGCCGTACCTGCGGCATTCAGACCGGCGAGGCTGGCCAGGGGAGCGGCATCGCTGATATGGGCTTTGATGTCTGCAAGCACATCCATGGTGGACAGATGGATTCCTGCATTACCCGCTACATCGGCGCCGGGGAGGCGGAAGGTAATTTCATTCAGCATCAGCTCGCCGTTATCACGGAAAAAGGCGATGTCGGCTGAAAAGGGAAGTTTTTCCGGCCCGCCGGAAAGGGTGAGGTTGCCTGTGGGCCTTCGGGGAATGTCTGTGATCGCAAGATCAAGGGAAAAGGGCATGGGGCTTGTGGGCAGGGTCAAGGTGGTGCTGGTAAGGGTGGCGGAAAGGGAAAGCTCGTCCAGCCTGCCCTGCAGGGTTGCGCCAAGATTCAGTGCACCGCTGACGCCTTTATCCGGCAAAAGATCGGCGGTTTCATGGAGAAGCATGTCTCCCCGGCTTTCCATGTGGCGGCTCATGGGGAAAAGATTCATGTGACCGCTTAATTCGGCAAGGGCGGTGGTAAGCCGGGCTCCCCGTATGTGAATTCCCAGTTCACTCCCTTCGGTATGGCGGTAGCCGAGTTCCAGTTCGCCCGTAAGGTTTGCCCGCTCGCCCGCAAGGATGTCCAGGGGAGCGGGCAGGCCTGTCATTTCCGTGAGGCTGGTTTCTATGTCAAAATGAAGATCCAGAGGGTAGAAAACGCCCTGCATGTGGGTTGTCAGGGTCCCCGCAGCACCAAGGTCTGCCATACCGTAGGGAGCAATCCAGGGGGTAAGCTGGTTGAGATTCAGACGAGCGGAAAAATTGTTGCGGAGATTTTTGGTGTTCATGCTGCCATGGCCCTGAAAGGCAAGTCCTTCTCCTGTAATGGAGAGATCATTGACCAGAAGGTCTCCGGAAGAAAGGGCATAGTGGAGGTCGAAATCCGCTTCCAGACGGTCGGGCAGGGGAGCGTATACATACAGAAAGTCCTTGCCCGTAATGCGTCCGCTGGCAACAAGGTCTGGCAGGCCTTTTTTGTTTTCTCTGAGAGAAAGTTCTCCTTTGAGAGAGAGATCTGAAAAGGAAATACCTACAACATCCGGATTTGTCAGTTGAAGCTCCAGCCGGGTATGGGGAGAGGTGAAGGAGCCGGAGACATTGGCATGCAGGGTGACTTCCGAACCGGGGTTGACATGGATCCACCGGGCTATGGTTTCCGTATCCCGGAGATGAACGGACAGGTCCGTATCCATTTCCTGCTTAGTCGGGTGGAGGTGGCCTTTGGCCCGGATGTCCAGGGCCTTGTTACCAAGGGCAAGATCGGAGATGAAAATATCCCCGGATTGTTCTCTGGAAAGGGCCGTTGCAAAATGACCCGATGCCATATGGCCTGCAAGGGGGGCGGGAAGGAGGTTTTCATCCAGCTCCCATCGGCCGTCCAGAAGAAGGGTGGGAAGATCTTCCCATGAAAGGTGAATGCTTGTTTGGATTTTGTTTCTGTCTCCTGCCTGCACATGAAGATCTCCGGACCAGGCACCGCTGAGGGCTTCTCCCCCGAGGCTTGCGGACAGCGGCATTTTTTCCGCCAGTCCCAGCATCAGAGCCAGAGCGCCGCTGCTCTCTTCCAGCTGCAGGTTCATATTGAGAAGTCGGGTTGCCGGAAAATATCCGGCGTCCAGCTGCAGGGTACCGGGAGGCCCTTCGAATACTCTGGCATGCAGTCCTGCCTGCCAGGTGGTATCATCGGCACCGAGAAAGGCTTCCACCCGAAAGCGGATATCTTCTCCTGCCACAGTATCTGCCAGATAGACCTCTTCCAGCAGCAGCTGATCCAGCAGAATGGCCGGGAGGTTCGGGGGAAAGGCCTTTTCCTTTCCGGGTTTTTCGGCAGGTGCTTTTCCGGGTGGCAGTCCGGGCAGGCGGTAGAGGCCCAGATAGCGGCTGTGAATTTCTGTGATGTGGATGCGTCCGGAAAGAAGATCGGCTGGGGAAAGGACCAATCGCAGGTCTTTTCCCTCAAAGAAGGTTCCCTCGGGGTCTGAAAGACGGAGCCCGCTTATGCCAATGGCAAAGGGAAGGGCACCGTGCAGGCCCTGAATATGCACACGGAGGCCTTCTTCCGAATGGAGCAGGCGGTTGATGCCGGATTCCAGCAATTTATGGCCCGTATGGGTTCGCAGGAGAACAAGGCTTGCCGTGGAAAGGGTGAAGATCAGGCCAAGGAATATCCATAACAGGATAAGAAACAGCCCTCTGATTCGGCGGGATTGCGGAGTGGCTTGTGGTGCGGTTTCCCCGGTCATTGTGGGTTTCCTACGGTTGCTTTCAGGGTGAGGGTTGCATGTGTTGCGGGCCGGAAGGCTAAAAGGCCTGGCCTATACTGATGTAAAGCTGGAATGCGTCATCATTGGGTCGGGAGTTCAGTGGAAAGGCCACATCCAGACGGAAAGGCGCAAAATCCGTATAATAGCGCAGGCCCAGCCCTGCTCCCCAGTGGAACTCATCTTCCAGCTGAAGCTGAGACTGGGTGAAAACCTGGCCGCCATCCAGAAAAGCCACCAGACCCAGATTGTTTTTCATGCGCCAGCGAAGTTCCAGCCCTGTTTCCACCATGCTTCTGCCGCCCACCACTTCGCCCTTTTCTTCCGGGCCGATGGACTGGTAGGCATAGCCGCGGATGGAGCCGCCACCGCCTCCGTAAAAGCGTTCATCCGCAGGGATATTGAGGTTGGATTCACCAATGATGGAGCCCACACCCCCCCTTGCGGAAAGAACCAGCCGGTCTTCCCCGATGAGGGGGAGATGGCCCGAGAGAGAGCCGTACAGTTTGTAGAACCACAGACCCGTATCCAGAGAATCCCAGAAAGGCTCCCCCTTGATCTGCATGCGGAAACCGCGGGTGGGATTGAGTACGTCATTGCGTTTGTCCCATGTCAGTTCATGGGGAAAGGAGAGGAGGCCGTAAGTCTGGGTCTCCTGCAGCTGGGTGATACTGCTGACCCGGTACTGAACCCCAATGCCACCGGACCATGAATGGTTGAGCTGACGGAACAGCTTGGCTCCCACGGCACCTTCTTCACTTTCATAAGCCTCGCTTTCCTCCTGGCCTGCCCATCCTGTGAGGGTAAGAGACTGACGTTTATCCAGAAAATCCGGAATGCGGTATTCCGATGATATGCGCTGCTGTTTTTCCGCCACGGTGAGACCCGTGGAAAGGCGTTCGCCCATCCCCCTGAGGTTGCGGTGTTCCCATTCCAGCTTGGTACCGGCTCCGGTGTCTGTTTCATAAAAGAGACCGGTTCGTATGGTTCGGGGGCTTCGTTCCAGAAGGGAGACATGAACGGGCAGGCTGAGGTCTTCATTGGGTTCTGCCGGGTGCTCAATATCCACAATGGCAAAGAGTCCGTCCTGCATGAGCTGGCTTCGCAGCCGGTTCAGGCGGGAGGCCTGAAACAGCTCTCCCTTTCTCCATGGAATACGGTTTTCCACATAAAGGGAATGGACCCGTTCGTTGCCCTCTATGATGGTGTCACCAAAAAAAGCCTGGGGTTCGGCAGCATAGGTATAGTGAAGATTCACTGTTCGCTCGGCGTGGTTGACAAGGGTTCTCTGCAGATCTGAACGCGGGGAGGGATAGCCTCGCTCCCTGAAAAATGATTTCAGGTGTTCTTTTGCCTGCAGAATTTCCGGAGCCCGTGCCCGGGTACCGGGAGTGAGGCGGAGATCGGATGCCACGGGCAGGGCATGCAGGGGAATCTGGGTATCTTCGGTGGTGATGATAATGTCATTGATCATGTAGGCAGGCCCTGTATCCACATAAAAAATAACTTCCGGCAGACTGCGTTCCAGATTCACTTCCCTTGTGATACGGCTGTTGTAAAAACCTTCGGAGCGCAAGGCCCGGGTCATGTCGGGTATATCATTGGCCGCCCGTCTGCGCAGCATTTCTGTTGTGGGGACCGGGCGGTCTTTCATGGAAAAGGTGTCGGAGACGGCTTCCAGAATATTCCGGATTTCCGGAGGAACGTCTCCCTGAATGCTTACCCTGTAGGCATCCTGATACAGAAAGGGCAGCAGGTTGGCCGCTGCGGAAAAGGGCAGGAGAACCATAAGAATGAGAACCTGGATTGTTCTGACAGAAAAGACAGAAGCATTCATGACTGTCCTGAAAAGGTGGCGTACGGTTTCGCCCTGTTTTTTTTGGGGTCTACAGGGTGTAGGCATCCGTAACGGGTTCCCGGAGTATGGCGTTGACAGCGGCTATGGCATTCTTGGAAACACCGGGAAAAACATGGGCAAGATTACCCACATGGCGGAGATTTTCCGCCGTGCGCATCAGGAGACGAACCAGATCCCCTTCGGCAAGGGGGCTGTTTTTATGCACTTCTTCCCAGCTTATTCCCGATGTCCAGTGGTACACGGTAACCGCAGGCGTAAGGTAAAGCGGAAAAACAGGAAACCCCTTTGCCACCATTTCCTTGGCAAAGGGTTGCAGCTGCTTGCGCAGGTGGAGAAAGGCCTTGAGCAGTTTTTCAGGAATAAGGTGCTCCGGAATTTCCTGATCATCCGCTTCCCGTTCATTGACAAAACAGGCCATGAGAGCGGCCATGACAGCGGGCTCCTTTTCGGGAAAGAGCCTGCGCCGGAATCCTTCGGCCACAAGAACGGGCTGGTCGATGCGCAGCTGGGCGGCCCAGAGACCGTCATCGCTGAGGCGGTCATCGTTGTTTACAAAGCCCTTTTCCTTGAGAAAGCGTAAATGACGGTTGAAATCGGCAAAGAGCAGTTCCGCTGCTCCGGCACTGGCCTTTCGGGAACTTTTACCCGTAAGCCTGTGGGCAATGCGGAAGGCGGCAAAGCTTCGGTTCATGATAGCTTTTACCATGGCAGGGGTGTGGGATAAAAGAAGATTCAGTGCCATGGAAAAATCGATGCGGATCTGGCTTTCCACTTCCGTGGGCGGCGCATTGATCATGCGGCCGAAATGGCGCAGGTCCATGAATTTTCCCGGAAGAGCCACGGCAAAACCGATTCGGTCCTTGCCCCTGCGTCCGGCTCTGCCTGTCATCTGATGAAATTCCGTGGAGGAAAGGGGCATGAATTCCGTGCCGTTGAAGCGGTCTGAGTTAGCCACAAGAACGGTACGTGCGGGAAAGTTGACCCCGGCAGCAACGGTGGAAGTGGCAAAAACCGCATCCAGCAGTCCTTCGGACATCAGGGTTTCCACCACCATTTTCCATGCGGGCAGATGGCCTGAATGATGGGCGGCCACTCCCCTTCGTTCAATGTGCATCCGCTGGGGATGGCGGGCTGCATGGGGCCAGAACCGGGTGAGCTCGTCCATGCGGTTCCGCAGGGCGCTGGCCCGTTCCGGATCCGCCAGAAGGCCTGCTTCATCACAGAGGGTAATGGCCGCGTCACAATCTGCCCTTGATTTGAGAAAGAAAATGGCGGGCAGAAGGTTGTAATGACGGAGAACCGCCAGAATATCCGCCATATTGGGCAGTCTGCGGGGCGGGGCCAGCAGGGGAGGTTTATCGGCGGAAAGATACTGGAGTACTTTTTTGTGCAGCCCTTTTCGGCCAATGTGAAGGCTGGCATCGTATTCTGCCAGAAAGGGAAAAAGGGTACCGCTGGGATGAAAAAACAGGGGCTGGAGGGGAACGGGTCTGCGTTTGGCCCGTATGATGGTGCAGGTCTGGCTGCGCATGGATTCCAGCCATCCGGCAATTTCTTCCGCATTCCCGATGGTGGCGGAAAGCAGCAGCAGGGGTACCCTTGGTGGCATATAAATAATGGTTTCTTCCCACACAACACCCCTGTCGGGGTCTCCCAGATAGTGGGCTTCATCCAGAATAACCAGGTCGCAGCGGATATCCTCGCCCGTATGCATGGCATCATAGAGCTGGTTTCTGAGGATTTCCGTGGTGCCGATGATCAGCGGAGCATCTGGATTTTCCTTTCGGTCACCCGTGAGGATTCCCACGTTCTTTTCCCCGAACTGGCGGCAGAAAGCGGTATGAATGGCATTGGTGAGCGCTTTCAGGGGAGAGGCATACCAGGCTCTTTTCCCTTCGCTGAATACCTTTTCAATGGCTTTTTCCGCAATATAGGTTTTTCCGGAACCCGTGGGAGCCATGACCAGGCAATCACCTTTACCCACGGCCTCTATGGCCTTCTCCTGAAAGGGATCGGCTTGGAAGGGTTTGGATTCCGGCACCCCTATTTTGGCAAATACGGGTTTGAGCCTGGGGTCTGAGCCGGGCTTCATTGTCCGGCCTGCGGGCGATTTGTCCGCGCTGTGACGTTTTTTGCGGAAGTGAGGTTTGGCACCGGGTTTTCCGGATGGCTTGTGGGATGAGTTCATGGGGTTCGCATTCGTTGGGCCGGAAAGCCCGGAAAGGGTATAAGTCTTGAAAAAGGCACAAAAAACATCATTGGCTATACCATTGAAGTGGCGGCCGGGCAAGGGGTTTACCGGTTTATGTGTTGAAACAGCACGGATTGGTACCGTACGGCCATGGAAGAATGCCGGGGTGCAGGGTGTGGGGTGATGCCTTCTGTTCCGGCCGGAATGCGGTTTTTAGGAGAGCCGCTTTTCTTCTTTTTTTGCATGAAGCTTCCACAGAAATCTGGCGATTCCCCAGATGGCCAGAGCCGTTCCCCATCCGATGGCGGAGTTGTAAAAATCCTGCAGGCAGCCGTGTCTGTGGGGAATGATGCTCTGGATCCATTCGTCCAGCGCAAAGACTGTGAGGATGGCGGCGAACAGAAAGCCCTGCCCCCACCACGGCCACCGGTGTACCCGGCACAGCCAGACCACGGAAAGGGTAAACACCGCCCCGGCCACCCGGTGCAGAATAACGTACCCGCCTACAAAGGCTTCGGCACGCAGGGCCAGCGCCTGATGGTTGGGCATGTATTTGCTGGTGACCAGAGTGGCTATGACAAGGCAGACCGTAAGGGCAAGAAGATCTGCCATGCGCAGACAAGGGCTCCGGTCGGAGGGCCGGGAAGGAACAGGGATGTTGTTACGGGTTCCGTATGGGGAGGGTGGTGCAGGTTTCATATCCGTACAGTTCCGGGTCAAGATATCCGGCAACAGCGCCGTGGCGCAGCATAGCTTTTTCCCTCCATGAGTTCCAGTCATTTTATGCTGCCAGCGAACTTGTACCCGTTGATGACGTTCTGCTTGGTTTTAAGGAAAGGTGTGTTTGTATTTTTTCGTTTTGGTGAAAAAACCCGTTGCCATTTTTGCAGGCGGGGAGTATGGTTTTGAAAAATTCAGATAACTGTTGTGATACACTCGTTTTGTGTAAAAAAATTAAATTATGTTTTTCGTCGTGCATAGCGGTTGTTTCATAGCGTTGGCGGAGGCGTAAACCTTTCTGCAGGGATTGCTGCTTGGGCTCTATAGCTTCTTGGTTGTTACTTATCTGTCTGTTGAGATGAGGCAGCATTGCTCCAGCCCTTTATTTTGATTCTTATCGTGGGTTTTGTGATGCAGGATGTTGCGTTAAGTTTATGATGTTTGCGAAACAGCTTGCGCTAAACAACGCGGGTTTATGTCCTTTCTGTTGCCCTTTGCAATAAGCCATATGAGTATGCCTGTGGGTAATATGGCCTGTTTTTGGAGTGTTAGGCAGCGTGGCTTTTCTTCTGTATGGTATAATGGTTAACAACAATCGGTTTTTATTTTTAATCAGGCTTGTGGTAAGATCGCGAAAGACGGTGTTCCATAACATGAGGATTCTCGTTACAGGTGGCGCGGGGTTTATTGGCTCTGCACTGATCCGTTATATTATCGAAAACACCACAGACAGCGTTGTTAATGTGGATAAGCTTACCTATGCGGCGAACCTGGAATCCCTCGGACAGGCTGCCCATAATCCAAGGTATGCCTTTGAGCAAGTGGATATCGGCAATGGCAGTGAGCTTCAGCGGGTTTTTGACACCCACAGGCCGGATGCGGTGATGCACCTTGCTGCGGAAAGCCATGTGGACAGATCCATAGACGGGCCAGCGGCCTTCATTGAAACCAACTTGGTGGGTACGGCTACCCTCCTCGAAGTATGCAGGGCCTTCTGGATGACCCTCCCTGAGGAGGCGAAGATCGCCTTTCGCTTTCATCATATTTCAACGGATGAGGTTTTTGGCGATCTTGACGAAAGCGAAGCTGCCTTCACGGAGACCACTTCCTATGCGCCCAGTTCCCCCTATTCAGCCAGCAAGGCCGGTTCCGATCATCTGGTACGAGCATGGCACAGAACCTACGGCCTTCCCGTTCTGGTGACAAACTGCTCCAACAATTACGGGCCGTATCATTTTCCGGAAAAGCTCATTCCCCACATGATTCTCAACGCTCTGCACGGAAAATCCCTTCCCGTTTACGGAGACGGCCGGCAGATACGGGACTGGCTGTATGTGGAAGATCATGTCCGCGCCCTCTACCTTGTATTATGCCGTGGCCCTGTTGGTGAAACCTTCAATATCGGCGGCCACAACGAAAAGAGAAATATGGAGGTGGTGGAAACCATCTGTGATCTTTTGGAGGAAATGGCACCGGAAAACCCCAACAGCCTGAAAAGCGGCAATCCTTACGGATTCAGAGGCCTTATCCGTTTTGTGACGGACAGGCCGGGTCATGATCTGCGCTATGCCATGGATGCCTCAAAAATGGAAAGGGATCTTGGCTGGAAGCCGGAGGAAAGCTTTGAAACGGGGCTGAGAAAGACAGTACGCTGGTACCTTGATAATGAAGACTGGTGGCAACGGGTACTGAATGGGGCATACAGGCTGGAAAGACTGGGCTGCGACAGCCCCATGGAGGCATGGGTATGACAATGAAAGGCATTCTGCTGGCTGGCGGATCCGGAACAAGGCTCTACCCCATCACAAGAGGCGTATCCAAGCAGCTTTTGCCCATCTACGATAAGCCCATGATCTACTATCCCCTTTCCGTTCTCATGCTGGCGAGTATCCGGGATATCCTTGTGATTACAACCCAGGAAGATCAGTCTTCTTACCAAAGGCTGCTGGGTGATGGTTCGGATTTTGGTATCTCTTTGAGCTATGCCGTGCAGCCCAGCCCGGATGGTCTGGCCCAGGCCTTCATCATTGGTGAAGACTTTATCGGAAAAGACGGGGTATGCCTCATTCTGGGAGACAACATCTTTTACGGTCAGGGCTTTTCACCTAAGCTCAAAGAGGCCGCAGCCAGAGAAAATGGAGCCACTGTATTCGGATATCAGGTGAAAGATCCGGAACGCTTTGGCGTTGTCGCCTTTGATAAGAACAGGCGGGCGGTTTCCATTGACGAAAAACCCGTAAAGCCGAAATCCAATTATGCTGTTACAGGCCTTTATTTCTACGACAATGATGTCGTGAGTATTGCAAAAGAGGTAAAGCCATCGGACAGGGGAGAACTTGAGATTACCAGCATCAATCAGGAATATCTGAAGCGTAAGACGCTGCATGTGGAGCTTTTGGGCAGGGGTTTTGCCTGGCTGGATACGGGGACCCATGAAAGTCTTTTGGATGCTGGCATGTTTGTGCAGACCTTAGAGACGCGGCAGGGTCTGAAGCTTGCATGTCTTGAAGAAATTGCCCTGAACAATGGCTGGCTTGATCGGGTGGCAATTCAAAGAACTGGCGAGAGTCTTGAGAAGACAGGATATGGTAAGTATTTGTTGAGTCTTTGTGGGGAAAGAACATGACCCTGTTTCGCTGGATTGATTTTGCCGTTCGTGGTGATGAAAGAGGCTTTCTTGTGGTTATTGAAGAGGGCAAGAATATCCCCTTTGAGATAAAGCGGGTATACTATATTTTTGGAACCGAAGAAGGCGTTGCCAGAGGGTTCCATGCCCATAAATCCTTGCAGCAGGTGGCGGTCTGTGTCCGTGGGAAATGCAGAATGATTCTGGATAATGGCAGAGTCCGTGGAGAAGCATGGCTGGATTCACCGTCAAAGGGTCTTCTGGTTGGGGATATGGTCTGGCGCGAGATGCATGATTTCAGTCCGGACTGTGTGCTGATAGTCTTTGCGAATGAGTATTATGATGAAGGGGATTATATTAGGGATTATCAGAATTTTTTGGAGCTACTATTATGACTATTCATTCAACAGCCATTGTCTCTTCTGCTGCCAGAATAGGAAAAAATGTCCATATTGGGCCGTTTACAATAGTTTATGATAATGTGAGTATTGCCGATAATGTGATCATAGAAAGTCATTGTGAGATTGGGGTTTCCAATCATCTGTCAGAAGGGAAAAACTTATTTATAGGTGGCGATTCTCATATTCGGTCACATTCTATTTTCTATGAAGGTTCAATTTTTGAGGAAAAGCTTGTTACGGGTCACAGGGTAACTGTCAGAGAAAATACTAAATCAGGTAAAAACCTTCAGATTGGTACATTGAGCGATATTCAAGGGTACTGTAGCTTTGGGAACTATGTTCGTTTACACAGCAATGTTCATATAGGACAGCAAAGCATTATAGGGGATTTTGTATGGATTTTTCCCTATAGTGTATTAACCAATGATCCGCATCCCCCCAGTAATATTATGCAGGGCGTAACAGTAGATGATTTTGCTGTCATCGCCACAATGTCCGTAATCCTTCCGGGAGCACATGTTTCAAAGGGTGTACTCGTTGGAGCGCATTCTTTACTGAAAGGTTCTACGGAAGAAGATTTTGTTTATGCGGGCTCTCCTGCTAAAAAAACTTGTAAGACATTAGTAATAAAACTCCAGGATGGCTCCCAAAAGGCAGCCTATCCGTGGAGAAAGCATTTTTTTCGTGGATATCCGGTAGATGTTGTAAAAAACTGGGAAAAAATTGCTTCTGAAACATTAAGGTAGTTTTTTGTAAAGGACAGGAATCAGAAAGATGAAGGTTAAAGTCATAAAACAGGGTTCGAGTTATGTCCTTCCGATTCTGGAAAATACGGATCTGGAGCTGGATTCTTTTTATGTGGAGATAGACCCTTCCCTTGAAGTCATGCTGCCCCGGGTTGGTCAGAGCAATACCATCCATAAGCTCAGGGAGCTCAATGATACCTTGGGCGTGAATGATTATCTTTCCTTCAAATTGAATAATTTGTCTTTGCACTATACATATGCGGCTTCACGGAATGAATCTGACGGTCTTTTTGATGCATTGAGATCAAAACATCTTTAAATAAAAAAGGCGGATCCCATGCATGCTATAAAATTCAAGGCCCAGATAAAAAGCGGCCGAATAGATGTGCCTGAAGCCTATCGTTATCTTGAATCCAGAACCATTGAAGTTATTGCCCTGTGCATAGAAGAAACTCCTGCGCTTTCAGGCGCAAACTCCCTTTCTCCCACAGATAGTGGGGTTATTTCCGATGAAGAACTTAATATAAACTGGAAAAAGCTTGCATCGGAAGGGTTGGCTGGCCTGAATGATGCTGGTTGTAAAATGACCCGTTACACTGAGGACCGGGGCCGGTATCTGGCGGAGAAATATCAATGAAAAAATTTGTTCTGGATAACAATCTCATCATTGATTTTTTATCCGATGAAAGACTTGTAAAATATCCGGAATCCGGGAAAGTTTTTGAATTTCTGCAAAAGCCTGGATTTTCTTTTTATATTAGTTCTTCTTCTCTGAATAATATCAGCGTTATTTTATTCCATGAATTTAAAGTAAGGCTTGGTAACAGGCTGTCTGCGAGGCAGATCAAAAAGCTAATGGAACTTTGTATAAGAGATCTTCTGCTGAAAGTTTCTATTGCAAAAACGCCTTCCTACATGGAAATTGACTACGAAGATATCGAAGGTGCTCAGGTTGTTGCATCCGCGAAGGCGATCCATGCCTTTGTTCTTACCAGAGATAAGGGCATGCTCGAGAAATATCCGGACATAGCCATGCACCCAGAGATTTTTTTGCAGAAGCATGGTCAGTATGGAAAGTCAAATATCTCATTTATGGATCTGAAAGCCATTAACGAAATTCATGCTTCCGGTCTTGAAAGGGCCTTTGACGAGGTGCTGCACAGCGGCTGGTACATTCAGGGCCAGCAGGTGAAAGCTTTTGAGTCAGAATTTGCCGCATATTGTGGAACGCCCTTCTGTATTGGCGTTGCTAATGGGCTGGATGCGCTGATCCTGACCCTCAGGGCCTGGAAGGAAATGGGTAGGCTTAAGGATTGGGATAAAATCCTTGTACCGGCCAATACCTACATTGCCAGCATTCTTGCCATAACGGAAAACCGTCTGATCCCCGTTTTGGTGGAGCCGGATCCTGCAACTTTTAATATCAGCCCTTCAGAAGTTCTTAAATCTCTGGATTCAAAAACAAAGGCCATTCTGCCAGTACATCTTTACGGACAGATGGCGGATATGTCTGCCATCCTGGAAATTGCGAGAAAGCATGATCTGCTGGTACTGGAAGATGCAGCCCAGGCCCATGGTGCTGTTATCGGTGGTAAAAAGGCAGGAAGCTGGGGGCATGCTGCATGCTTCAGTTTTTATCCGGGTAAAAACCTTGGGGCCTTAGGCGATGCCGGAGCCGTTACCACCCATGATGAAGAGCTGGCCCTCACCATCCGTGCCCTCGGCAATTATGGCAGCCATAAAAAGTATGAAAACCTTTATCAGGGAGTGAACAGCAGGCTGGATGAGATGCAGGCCGCCCTCTTGAGGGTGAAACTTCCCTCTTTGGATAGGGATATTAAAAAAAGACAGGTTGTGACGAGGCTGTACATGGAAGGTATTACCCACCCTGAAATCTTGCTTCCAGCCTGGAAGGGAGATGCTTCCCATGTTTTTCATCTTTTTGTGCTGCGTTGTCAGAGACGGGAAGTCCTGCAGGCATATCTCGCTGAAAAGGGTATTCAGACCCTGATCCATTATCCTGTTCCGCCCCATAAGCAAAAAGCTTATGGGGTATGGAGCGGGATGGATCTGCCCGTTACGGAGCAGATTCACAGGGAGGTTTTGAGTCTGCCCATGGGGCCGACAATTCCTGATGATGAAGTATTTGAGGTGATAAAGGTTCTCAATGAATTTAATTAAGACTTCCCTTCTTGCCTTTATCGCTACAGCCGTAAAAATGATTGCAGGCCTTGTGATCAACAAGGCGGTTTCCATCTATATCGGCCCGTCCGGACTTGCCTTGGTCGGGCAGTTTCAGAATTTTATGCAATTAACGATGGCTCTTGCCAAAGGGCCTATAAATAGCGGTGTGACAAAATACACTGCAGAATATGGTAAGGAGAGTCCTAAAATACCCCTGTTGTTCAGTACAGCGTCCCAAATAAGCCTTATATGTTCAGTGGTGGTTGGTGCTGTAACCATTGCAGCGGCGCCATGGGCGTCAGAGTGGTTTTTAAAATCAGGAGACTTTTCATACATTTTTGTGCTTTTTGGTTTTACCGTTGTGCTTTTTGTTTTCAACAATCTGCTGCTGTCCATTGTCAACGGCCTTAAAGAGATAAAAACCTTTGTAAGTATAAATATCATACAAAGCCTTTACAGCCTTGTTTTTACATCTCTACTTATCGTTTTTATGGGGCTTCACGGTGCTTTGCTAGCCTTTGCAACCAATCAGTCCGTAGTTTTTTTTGTAGTTTTATACGTTCTGCGAAAACATTCCACCATCCGCTTTCATAATTTCCGTAAGGGTTTCAGTAGGCCGGAAGGTAAGAAACTTTTGGGTTACGCAGTCATGTCCCTGACTTCTGCTGCAACGGTTCCTGTCTCCCATCTGCTTATACGAAATTTTTTGGGAGAAACCCTTGGGTGGGATCAGGCTGGTTACTGGCAGGCTATCTGGTATATTTCCACCATGTACCTCATGGTTGTGACCACATCTTTGAGTATTTATTACCTGCCAAGGCTTTCGGAGATTAAAGAAAGGGCTGAGCTCCGTAGAGAAATTCTAAATGGATACAGCATTATTCTTCCCATAGTGATACTTCTGTCCGCGGGAATTTTTACCCTGAAAGATTTTATTGTTTGGCTTTTGTTTACCCCTGATTTTTATTCCATGCGGGAGCTTTTTCTGGTGCAGCTTGTGGGGGATGTTGTGAAAATTATAGCTTGGCTTCTTTCATACCTGATGCTGGCTAAGGCTATGGCCAGAGCGTTTATCTGTACGGAAATTATTTTTTCTGCATCTTTTGTGGGTTTAACCTTTTATTTTGTCAGTTTTTATGGGCTGGTTGGAGTTACATATGCTTATGCAACTAATTATATACTGTATTTATTGATACTGGTTTGGATTGTTAAGGGAGAAATTATATGAGCAGTATGTATAAGGACCAGCCTCTTGTAAGTATTGCCATTATAACCTACAATCAAAAAAAATACCTTCGTAAATGTATAGAGTCTGTTCTTGTTCAGGATTATCCCAATATGGAAATCGTTGTGGCGGATGATTGTTCAACGGATGGTACGCAGGATATGCTCAGGAAATATAATGAGCAATATCCCGGTAAATTTGTTTTGAAGCTAGCAGAAAAAAATCTTGGTATCACAGGGAACTCCAATGTTGCCTTGTTTGCATGCAGCGGTAAATATATTGCTCTGACAGGGGGGGATGATGTTTTTTTACCTGGGAAAATAAGCAAGCAGGTCTCTATTATGGAGGGTTGTCCTGAAGTCTCGCTCTGTGGAACCTATACAAAGTTAATTGACTCTTCCAGTAGTGAAATAGCAATTAGGAAAGACCTCAAAAAAAGAAGTAACCCTTTTTATTCATTATGTGAATTGCTTGAATCCGCAAATAGCTTGATACCCGTTGTGAGTTATATCTTTAGGTCTAAGGATATCCCAAAGAATGGGTTTGATTACCGCTTGCCAGTGGCTTCGGATAGCCTGTTTTATTACCATATCGGTAGCAAGGGCAAGATCTATGTTCTTCCGGATATTTTAACCTGTTATCGTATTCATGAAAGTCATGCAAAAAATAAAGGCTACGTGGATGATAGTTTTGTATCCTTAGCATTAGCAGAGTTTTTTTTCCCACATTGCTATAAAGAGATAAAGAAGGCAAGAAGTAAATCGTATTACACAGCAGGAAGATACCACCATCGGGAGCTGGACTATCATTTGGCGCAATTAAGATTTAAAGCTAGTCTTAACTTATCTTTTACTACTAAAGCGCTAGTTGCTTATGTTTTATCTCGTTTTAGGATTGGCCTATAGGCTTTTATATTCTGGTATTTTTTATTAGATAGTGTACTCTGATTTTTCATCAAAAAAATAAAAAGCGATGATCCTGTAAAAACAGGACGATCTATTGATTGCGTCGAGCAAAATCTGTCACCAGCGGGGGGCGATCAATATGACGCAAGGCAGTCGTGCAGCGCTTTAGCTGTTTGGGATGCCTTGTTATTTTTACGATTTGGTAGCTCTTATTGGAATAAATGTTGCTTGGGCTCAATCTGTAGGCGACTTCTGCGAGTTGATTGATCTGCCGCTTTACCGTTCAGTTTTTGGCCTTCACGCAAGGTTTTAAGAGTACAGCTCCTATATCCAAGGGGCTTTTGGACTGGGACATGTGTCGTTCCTTTTATTTTGACGATAGTAGCAGAATGACACAAAATTCTTGAACTTTACCGAATTGTGTTAACAATGATTATTTTTGTACGAAAAAAACGCATTGTATGGTTGCTTTTTTTTATTGCGTTTGCATTTTGTTTGAAATTAATCTTCAGCATTCAAGGAATGCCAGATTTGTATGTATATTCAGGTGATATTCTGTTTGCGTTCATTTTACTATATTCTTATTTTAAAGAAGGCGTAAAAAAAGAGGATGTAAATCTTTTAACTGCAATAGCTACGTTTATTTTGATTTATGCCATTTCGTCGTACTGGTCCGGTTCGAGCATGTTTGGTGCTTTTAAGGCATCTGCTAGGATTTTTTTGCCTATAATGGTGTGCCATAGGCTTTTATTTTATTCTAATACAAATATTTTTTATCCACTTATATTTAAGCTGGCTTGCCTTGTCATTCTGTTGGGTATTCTTCTTCTTCATTTTGGTTTTGTGTATCTTGAACCTATGTATGAACGATATCAGTGGTGGCCTCCAGCTTATTTTCAGAATCGGCATAGCACTGCATATGTAGTATTGTCTATGTATATATTGTTTTGTGCTTTGTTTTGGAATACGTCACGGTATCGGTATTCGTATGATGCATTGGTTTTAATAGTAACCTTTTATTATATAAATAACTTACTTGGAGTTAGGACTGCAGTCGTTGCCTTGTTTGTATTTATAGCAATGCGGTTATTTAAGGAGTTAGCACTATCGTATTTTATAGTTATCAATTATTTGCTCATGTGTATTATGGTGTTTTATATATTAGAAGATCCATTTAATGCTGGTTTCTCAGAGTATAGCAATTTGAGCTCTGGGCGTTTATCGATTTATTTAGAAAAAATGAATCAATTGGCCAACAATGCTTTTTTGAATTGGTTTATAGGTAATGGATATGGTTCAGACTTGACTCCTTCACTTGCGTTGGGGAATGTGTATCTTAACGCGCATAATGATTTTTTGTCGTTGTTTATTGAAGTTGGTTTTATCGGCGTACTTACATTTTTGATAGCAATGCTGTCGTTATATGAACGTGCAAAAGCACAAAGTAGAGATCCAAATTTTTGTTTTGTCTTGTTTGTTGTGTTTTTATCAACGAGTATTATAAGTAACGGTATTATGGTTAGGCCGATTGCCTCATACTTGTTTTTTCTATCAATTGTTGCACTTGCTAAACAGCCTGGGCTTGTATCTGTTAAGTAGAGTGAGGTAAGTTGAAATATCGGACACCAAAGTTGTCATCCAATCA
>NZ_JAPFPW010000018.1 GCF_026155325.1 Desulfobotulus pelophilus
CACCATGGATGTTGCCCCAGGAGCTTAAGCCGAAAGCGCCGCTCTCAAGGTGGGTTTCAAAAAGCTCCCAGGCACCGGAGCTGCTTTCGTAACGATAGGCCGAGGGCCTGCCGCTGCTGTCCCTTTTATGGATGAGAATGCGGTATCTGCCGCGGATGTAGGTACCCGTGCCGGACTTTTCATAGGCGTAGCCATTGAAGAAAAGACGGGTGGGATCTTTGGCATCTTCGCCCTCACTTCCTTCAAAAACAGACCAAATGCGGCTGTGGATATTAAAATCCCAATTGCCGTAGCTGTAGTTGCGCACAAGACCCAGACGGCCGCCCTGGGCCTGTACCCAGAGGTCCGTCTCACCATGGACGAACTCCCCCGTAAGGGGAAGAACAGAGGAACCCACGGGAACGCAGCGGTACTTACCGCATTCGTCGGATGCCCAATGCACGCAGTCACCACATTCAGATTCTGCGGCAGCCCGACTGCCGCTGCCCGCATCCTGGCAGGAGCCGGAAACCGATAGAGAGGCTCCCGTTGAAGAACCGCTCTCCCCTTCGCGCCCCCCTCCGGGTAAGGGATCACAACTGCCCTCATCCGTGGCGATCTCCCTTGCCGCCGGTGTCCAGATACCGGAAGAACCCCAGCCACCACCTCCCATACCACCGCCCCAGCTGATGCCGCCGCCTCCCGGACTTCCCGGAGCAGGCTGATGCGCCGATGTCCGCCAGGGGCGGGTAAAACAATGGGGTATTCTGCCGGAATAGGGGCAGCCATTGGCCGCCACTCCCTGGTAGGAGGTATAAACACAGGCCCGGTAGGCCCCTCCGCTGCCACCACCGCTTTCCATCTCATCCGCAGGATCCAGGCTACGAAGCGTCACAAGACGGTAGGGAATACGGATACTTTCTTTGGCTCCCAGCATTGCAGGAACGCCCGACAAAAGCTGATACTGAATGTGGCTATCGTTTTCCGGGAGCTGCACTGCAAGATTATCCGCTGCGATCAGGCCGTGGTTGGTGCACACAAATTCACCGGTGAACACATCTCCGGCCTTCAGATCCGGAAGGGATATGGTTCCCGGCTCACACACCACTACAGGGGCTGGCACATTGGTTTCATAAATCATGGTAAGAACAATGTCATAGCTGTCCTGCAGGGTGGTTTCAACTACGCGCCACTCCACCGTGACAAAATTGTACTCCAGAAACAAAGCCTCGCTCACCGTTATGCCCGGCTTAATCCACACCCGGCCGGTAGTTTCCTGATGCCCCGCCGCACGGACCCGGTACTTGTAGATCCCTGCGGGAAGATCACGCAGCAGCGCTTCACCATGACCATCGCTTTTTGCATTAAAATGAAAAGACAGATTTTTCTCATGCTGCAAAACGATACTGGCATCCTTCAGACCCTGTATGGCCTCATTGTCCGGCCCCAGGGAACCGGTATAGATATTCTGCACCTTGAACAGAACATGCCCCCGGCCATTCTGAGTTACGGACACATAAAACGGAATGGATACTGCCGGATGATTGTCTGCTTCTGCCGTGAGAAAAAAGGTGTACAGACCTTCACGGGTTCTCAGGGGAGGAACCAGCGTAACCGGTACATCAAGGCTTTCCCCCGTACGGAGGAGGGAAGAAAGCCCTGTATGGTTAAGGATCACCCAGTCCGGAGCCTCACCACCGCCCTCTCCCTTCAGGGTAAAGCGCAGACCCTCCGCATCCGCAAGGCCCCTATTCGTAAAGCGAATGGTCTCAACGGGGTGATCACCCGGGACAAGCCCTGTTTCTCTGAAAGAAGGAAAAACAAGCCGTGGCATGGCTTCCGTAAAGGAGATGTCCAGATGAACATGAGCCCAGGGCTTATGCCCCGTCTCTTCACTTACAAGACGGAGTATCAAAGAACCATGCTCAGCCACCTGATTACTCCCGCTGATCCGAAGATGGACCCAAGCCTTTCTCCCTCCGTCCAGCACTTCAATGGGCGAACCTCCATCCCATGACAGGCCCTCCATAAAAGCATTGGCTGGCTGATCCGACTCATCATAAACAAACCGCAGATTGCTTACACCGGTTCCCTCCGCAACCTCAACCTGAATGGGGATACTTTCCTCGTAGTTTTTCGGAAGAGTCAGGCGAATACGTGAAGGATACAGCCCCACCCGTGCGATGGTAAAGGCCGCCTGAACCGGCCGCTCCATAAGATCCGGGTGCAGAGCGGCCACCTCAAAGGTTCCCGATTCCTTTACCGTGGGCCGGAAGGTGTAGGAAAATGTGCCGTCAGAACCGCTGACCAGAGCGATCTTTCGCTCAAAACCCCTTTGCATGATAACGAGGTTCAGAGGGGTGTGGGGAAGATTCCGCCCGCTCGTCCGCTCATAGACCCTTCCTTCTATCTGCACGTCCTGATCATGGGCAAGCCTGGGAAAAACCGAAACCACCTCAGCTGCATAGGATGTCTCCACAAGGGTCACACCCACGGCGCTGCCAAAGCCCCGAAGTTCATGGGGATGATCCGTGGCAAAACCATGAAAAACACGATCTATTTCAAGCCTGAGAACAACATCATCTGGCGCGGACAGAGGGATGGGAAGCAGCAGCGGATTGGAGGTAAAGCGTTCTCCCGGAGGAATACGCACAAGACTCTGCCCAGTGGCAAGGGTATAAACGGACTCCCCCGTTGCCTGCAGAAAATTCACCACAGAAAGGGTGTTGTCATCACTGTCCGTCAGTCGAAACCGGATATCCTGCGAAGGATTTTTCCCAAAACTGCGGGCTGTCAGAATTTCCACATCTTCGCTGCCCGTATTTTCAAGAAAGAAACGCACCTTCCCCGCCCCACCACGGATCATGTTTTCCGAACGAATACCTGCGGCCAGCATGCCTTCTCCCACAGCCATAGTCTGAGCCCGCCAAATCTGCGCCCGGATACCGGGTTCAGGATTCTGCTGAACCCTCAGCGACAGGGTTTCCCTGTCTTTTAATCCGGCATATCCCGGCACCACGACAGGAACCCTGAGCGTTTCACCCGGAGACAGGTTAAAGGGACTGCTGCCATGATCCCGATTCCCTATTCCTGCCGCAAGTTCAAGTCCCGCAAGAGAAGAGGTACCCTTGTTTGTCACATCGCAAAAAAGGCGGTTCATGATACCACGACGCAGCAGGCTGTTATCAGAAAGCGCCACTTCAACAAGGGGGAGATGCACACTCCGACCGGGGCTTTCTTCGCCGTTACCATCCACAGCCACAATATGATAAACTCGTTCATCACCGGTGTATCCCCTGTCTTCCATCTGATAAAAAATAACAGGCTCCTCCCCTACCGGCATCAACTGCCCGGGCGGTCCCATGGACACCACAAAACCGGCAAAGCTGCCACCGGGATGGGTCCAGGAAAAAACGGGAAGCTCATCTTCGTTACGGCTTACAAGAAGTCTGTCCGGAGGAAGAAGATGGAAGTTGAGATAAACGGAACCGGAAGGAAAGGATTCATTTCCCGCACTGTCAACAGCCGTTACGGCATAGGTATGATGGGTTGGCGAAGGGCTTGTATCCAGTGCCTGCTTCTCACCAAAAACCGCCTCTACGGGAAACAGCCCATCCGTGGAATCAATGACGGATCCATGGGAACGATACAGCCTGTGGGACACCACATGTGCGCCATCCCCTTTCCAACGGGCCTCTATACCCGATGGTAGCAGGTTGAGACTCAGATCATAGGGGGCGGGGGGAAGGGAAACCAGTGCCAGAATCTCTGCGGGTTCCGAAAAAGCGCTTTCCGCCTCCTCACCATTTTCCCGTCTCAGGCTTGTCAGGACATAGGTATACCTCCCATCTTCCGCGACCCTGTCCTCAAAACCTTCTACATCGCCTTCCACCTCCCCGATCAGTGCAAAATCCCCGCGGCCGCCATCCCTCCTGTAAATCCTGCAACCGGAGCTTTCTTCCACCCTGCGCCAGCTCAGAGCCACACCGCCCCCCGGCAAAGCCCTTGCCTCCAATTCAGAAGGAGGCGCAAGGGGTGGGAGCTCACCGGCATACACCTGAAATCGATTGAGTGCGGCAATCTGCGAGCCTTCATTATCGAGAAGACAGCGGGCCAGAAAAACAAAAGACAACATTTCTGGTTCAACCACACCCGCATCAAGGGGAAGATCCAGGTGTCCTTTCCAGGTTTCAGCATCACCGTGAACCGTACTTATCCTCCGGACATCAGCAACCTCTGTTTGCTTCCTGCCCTTTCCGAAAAGGAAAAAAGAAAATTCCGGGCTGCTGCCATCAGCCACCGCCTTATCCAGACCTGCGGTGAATTCCACGCGGAGAGGGCTGGCATTATTGTGAACGGGAGCAGCCGGGTCAAGGACAAGACGACGGACAACAGGACCATCCGTATCAATCTGCAGGCTCATGCCAAGATCAATCTCCGTACCCCGGTTACCCACCAGATCCCTTGCGGAAAATACGGCCAGTGCCCGGCCTGACGGGGTGGATGCCTCCATATCAAAATACCCCTCATACTCAAGAGCACCGGTCTTTCTCAGCTCCATGGGAAAGGGCTGCCCTCCGTGCGGAGTGATCCCGAAAAAAGGTGCCGCCATCAAAGGCTCGCTCACCTGTATCCGGGCCCGTACGCGCCCCCGGCCAAAAGCACCGTTTACGGGATGAACCCTGCCATCGGATTCATAATATATACTGGCCCGCGGACCCGTACCATCCGATACAACGGAGACTTCTTCAGAAAGGGCACTTTCATTACCCGCTCTGTCTGTAACCGTAATACGGTAATACCAGAGCCCATCCTCCGGGGGCATGTCCCTGTAATGCAGACCCGCTATGGGCCTTGCGTTCACTCTGCCTGCCCCGCCCGCATCGGTAAAGGAAGCGGCACTGCGGTAAAGGGTATAACCGGCCATGTCTCTCTCATCACCCGCTGACCATGCAAGACGAACCCCTCCAC
The DNA here is from genome assembly GCF_026155325.1 of Desulfobotulus pelophilus. Lineage (NCBI taxonomy): Bacteria > Pseudomonadati > Thermodesulfobacteriota > Desulfobacteria > Desulfobacterales > Desulfobacteraceae > Desulfobotulus > Desulfobotulus pelophilus. Next base: position 4,951 of record NZ_JAPFPW010000018.1, read on the forward strand.
CTTCCAGTGCCTCTGCGGAAAGCTTTGCGGGAGTAGACGGTACACTGACATCAACTTCAATGGAAACAGGCTCACTCAATGGCCCCATACCCGACCGGTTAACGGCAGCAGCCTGAATGCTGTGACTGCCGGAAGCCAGAAGCAGGGTTACCTCAAAATGCCCTTTCCGGTCCGGCACAAGGAGGCCTCCCCAGGCCTCTCCATTCAGGTAAAGCTGAATCCTGTTCTTCTCTTCCGTTTCACCCCTAACCTGAATCTCCGTTCGGTTGACAATCCAGCCATTACGGGGTTCGCTAATCCGGGGAGCCGTAGGCAAATTCATCTGAATCCGGATATTTCTAGAAAAAGTACTGATATTATTCAGGGAATCATGGGCAACGATACGGAAGGTATAAGAGCGGTCTTCCAGCTCATGGATATTCACGCGCCAGCTATAGGGACTTCCGTAATCCGTATGGTGCAGCACATCATCCAGAAAAAACTCAATACGGCTGACACCCGAAGGATCTTCCGCCCGAAGACGGATCAGACCGGAATCTGCAATAACAAATCCCTCTTCAAGGGGTCTTCCATCCATCATCACATCCATAATCAACGGCCCTTCTTCATCGGACTGCGGAGTTGCCCCAAGACTTTCCACATGGGGATTCTGCCCTCCCGAACGATTCACCGCTGCTACGGCCAGATAATAGGTCTCATGACTGGTAAGCCCTGCCACACCAGCCTGTGTACCCGTTACCACAAGAACCGGCTTCATCCCCTCCGTTGACGTAAAAGGGGCGGATGACTGGTACACCGCATAATGACGGAGGCTGCTTACGGGTTCCACCGGATCCCAGCGGAGCAGCAGAGTTTCTCCCTCAGGCCGTATACTCAGCCCCGAAGGATTGGAAAGCCAGGTATGAGCACCTGTGCTGACACCAAGACTTTCCATGCCCCGGCTATTCACACTCCGGATCTGAAAGGTATAAGCCGATGCCTCCGCAAGCCCCACCTTTTCATAGGAGGTGGCATCCGCACCAAGGATTTCTGGTGTCAGACTGTTGTTAAAATAGATTCTGTACCCCTCAAGGTCGCTGTGCTGATTTTCCGGAGACTGCCAGGTAAAATACAGCCGGTCCGCAAAAGAATGAACGGAGAGATTGACCACATCCAGAGGAGCCTGCCTGTTCACGGGAATCGCCGACACGGGTGTCACTTCTTTCAGCATATTTCCCGCTTCATCCACAGCCACCACGGCAAACCAGTAGAGTCTTCCCCTGGCAAGATTCTGTACCACATAGGAAAAGATACCCGCATTCACCACGCCACAGGGTTCTCGATCTTCCACACTGGAAAAGGGAGTCGTTTCACAAAAAATCAGATACCGCTCAATATCTCCATGCAACGCTTCATTGTAACCGATCCAGTCCAGCAGGACCGTAGTACCGTTCCCGTCTCCACTGGCCGTCAGATTCTGAACGGAAGGAGGGGGTATATCATCAAAAACAATACGCACCCTGGCTTCAGGACTGACATTACCGGCCCTGTCCTTTGCGGTGAAAACAAACTGGTTCAAACCCTGCTGCAACCGTACCCTGTGCTCCCATTGCAGAGCGGCTGTGTGCCCGGTGATAGGCTCTCCATTCATGGAAAGGGCAGAAAAAGCCTCCTTCTGGCCCCGGAGTATCTGGGTTATGGTGTGGGTTGGAGAAAAAACAGGTTCCACCACTGGCTGACCGGGTGCCACCCTATCCACCGTAAAGATGCGGGTAAAGCCAGACGCATTGGCCACTTTATCCACAAGAAGTCCCTCTACAGTATAGACATCATCGCTGAAATCCTGTTCCGGGACAAAGACCGCCGTATCTTCTGTCAGGGTCCATGTTCCCGGTACGGAGTTCTGCCTTTCGTTTTTTACCGTAAACCAGCTGTTTTCCGCGTCAAAGCCGACACCATGTTCCCTCCAGGAAAGAGAAATCCTTTCCGGAGAATAATTCAGAAAAGCTACGGCAGGTGCAAACGCTGTCAGGGCAGGGGGCATTACATCCACAAAAACATCCACCCAAACGGGATCACTTGCCGCACCCGCCCTGCTGATCGTCTGGATCTCTAGATGATTTATTCCTTCATAAAGATTATCGGCGTGATATCCTGTCCAAAAATAAACACTCCAAGGGCCACTTCCCGTAGCTGTCTTCGCAATAATTCTGTTTCCTCTGCGGATTCTTACCCAGGTATCGTCGTCCCGCTCACCTCTGAGGGTAATGTTCCGAATATTGGAATAATTAACCTCCGGACGGGGCAGGACAGGACCGGAAAATACACTGTCTCCTGTTATGACAGGCGAAGAAGGTCGATCCGGTTTGATTGTAAACTCAAAAAAATAATCCTTATGGTTGCCTGCAAGGTCCGTAGCCCTGAGATCCATGCGGTAAAGCCCCGCATCCATGGGAAGGGTGGAGGGGATAAAGGAAAAGCAGTCTCCGCTCACCCGCCGGGTTCCGGGAATCAAACGCCCCTCCCTGCTCAGCACAAGGCTTTGCAGGGTAACCTCACTGTTCACACGCCCCCCATGGAGGTCCCTGATATGGGCATCCACTTGACTCACCTGATGGATCAGCGCCCCATGGGCAGGCGTACTGCTGTACATCTCCGGCGGCGTGGTATCGGCAATGCTACCAAGACTCACCTCATAACTATTGTTTCCCTCATCATCTTCAACAATATTATTGTATATATCCGCCACCACCCTGAGCACTGCAGGTCCCACCCGGGCGGACCAGATGATGCCAAGCTGAATGGACTCCCCCGCTGCCAGCCCCTGAACATGGTGTCTCCCCACATGGCTGCCATTAACATAAAATCCCACTTCAAAACGGGAAACAGCAGGTCCTGCGCCCTGATTTGTAATGGTAGCCGTCACCGCAACCTGCTGACCCGCTTCAATGCCCGCAGGAGGGTCCCATGAAAGATGGCTCACCACCAGATCCGCCTGCGCACCGGCTGTCGTAAAACGCCAGACAGGTCCATGAGTTTCCAAACCATGGCTGTTCCGGCTCACCACACGCCAGAAATAGGTGGTCTCCGGTTCGACTTCAAGGGAGAAGAAAGACCGGTCAAGACCTTCGGCCAGAACAGTAAGGCTGTTTTCATCTCTACCCCATAAAAGCAGGTAATGAACCTTCTCCTTTGGGTCAGGGTCCCCTCCATCCCACTCAAGCAAGATCTCTCTGCCGGGAAAAAGCAATTCTGCAGCTTCATCCAACGGCCGTGGATTCCGAGGCACAAAGGGCCTATCACTGATCATAGAATCGGGGGCACAGACACCGGGCTCCTCAAGCCATGGGTCTACCACCACATTCCCTGATACCCAATCCCCTGTATAACCAGGGCCATGGGGATCACCCCACCAGTTATGGGCAGCGATCACACCTTGACCACCCGTATGTTCCAGTCCACACTGCCTGTTTTGGATAAAATGATTATGCCGAATCACCGGATCAATAGTCATTTGCGCCGTAATACCAACCTCATTTTTTCTGATCGTGTTGCATTCAAGGGAAATATTGCTACTCTCTTGCCCATACAGTCGGATGCCGGAACCGGAACTATTCTGTATGGTACTGAAACGTATGGCAGGGCTGGAATAAAGAGCATATATATTTTGCCCTCCACCGTAGCCCCCATATTCCACAACAGCATGCTCCAGCACAGAATTCTCCCCCGCTGTCCGGTCAAAGAGAATCCCGCGCCAGAAACCAGAAAAGGGAAAAGGGGTATTGGCCGTAAAAAGGATAGGAGCATCGGTGGTTCCCCGGGCAATCAGTGCTCCGGGATCAGAATAATCATAGCGACTACCCACGCCAAGGGAAGAACCACTGTTGAAACGAAGCTCGGTGCCGGGCTCCAGAGTCAGGGTAGTGACACCCTCACGCCCATCCCTGCCCCGTACATACAGACCGGCAATAAGCGCATAGGGAATGGAAGATTGCCAGGTACTGCTGCGGCTCAGGCTGGAATCCCGCACCACAATGGCACTGTCTGCGTCCAGCCCCAGAAACTCCGCCCCTGCCACAAAAGCCCCCGTAAGGTCGGCAGGAAGGCGTACGGGAAAGGCATGGTTCCAGTACACCGTATTGGCATCAAAAAGAACTTCACCCCGCCCTTCAAAATCCAGACCATTGTGCAGGGTGCTGTTGTAGAGCACTCCTCCCACATCCCCGCTATAACGAAGATCATAGGCAAGATTCTCCGTAAAATGGCAGTAGGAAAGGGCAGGAGACGCATGACTGATAAAAACAGCAGGCCGGCCTCGCCTGCCCGCATGGGCCACCATGCAGTGGTCCATACGGCTGCCGGTCCCCTCACTGCTGGCAAGAAACTGAATTTCCTGCCAGTAGCCGGGCACGGGTTCCCTGGTATTGGCCACAAACCGAATGGGAAAATCACTGCTGCCCCTTGCTATCAGAGCCCCCGGCTCCCCATTTGCGTTAGTGTTGCCAACAACAAAGGCAGTAGCAGCATTGAAACGAAGCTCGGTGCCGGGCTTCAGAGTCAGGGTGGTAACACCCCTACCCCCATCCCTGCCCTGTACATACAGGCCGGAAATAAGCGCATAGGGAATGGAAGATTGCCAGATACTGCTGCGGCTCAGGTTGGGATCCCACACCACAATGGCACTGTCTGCGTCCAGCCCCAGAAATTCCGCCCCTGCCACAAAGGGCCCCGTATTGTTCGCAGGAAGGCGCACGGGAAAGGCATGGTTCCAGTACACCGTATTGGCATCAAAAAGAACTTCACCCTGCCCCCCAAAATCCAGACCATTGTGCAGGGTGCTGTTGTAGAGCACTCCTCCCACATACCCGCTATAACGAAGATCATAGGCAAGATTCTCCGTAAAATAGCAGGAGGAAAGGGCAGGAGACGCATGACTGATAAAAACAGCAGGTCGGCCTCCCCTGCCCGCATGGGCCACCATGCAGTGGTCCATGCGGCTGCCGGTCCCCTCACTGCTGGGAAGAAACTGAATTTCCTGCCAGTAGCCGGGTACGGGCTCCCTGGTATTGGCCACAAACCGGATGGGAAAGGCACTGCTGCCCCTTGCTATCAGGGCTCCCGGCTCCCCATTTGCGTCTGTGCTTCCGATGACAAGGGAAAAACCAGTATTGAAGCGAAGCTCGGTGCCGGGCTCCAGAGTCAGGGTAGTGACACCCTCACGCCCATCCCTGCCCCGTACATACAGACCGGCAATAAGCGCATAGGGAATGGAAGATTGCCAGGTACTGCTGCGGCTCAGACTGGAATCCCACACCACAATGGCACTGTCTGCGTCCAGCCCCAGAAACTCAGCCCCTGCCACAAATGACCCCGTATTGTTCGCAGGAAGGCGCACGGGAAAGGCATGGTTCCAGTACACCGTATTGGCATCAAAAAGCACCTCACCCTGTCCCCTAAAATCCAGACCATTGTTCAGGATGCTGTTGTAGAGCACTCCTCCCACATCCCCGCTGTAACGAAGATCATAGGCAAGATTCTCCGTAAAATGGCAGAAAGACAGGAGCGGGGCCGCATGGTCTGCGGCAAGGGCAGGGACTCCACCTCTTCCCGCATGGGAAATAATGCTATGTTCCACACTTCCTTTTCCGGTTTTCTGAAAATGGATTCCCCTCCAGTATCCGGAGCCGGGTTCCGTACTGTGGGCCACAAAACGAATGGGCGCACCTTCACGGCCCCGGGCAATGAGGGCACCAGGATCACCGCTGCTGCCTCCAATCACAAGCTGAGCATGGGCATGAAAGCGCACTTCCACACCCGGCTCCAGAATCAGAGTAGTCACATCGTCATCCCCGTCCCTGCCACGGACAGTCAGGGTTGAAGTGACAATATAGGGGCTTCCTGCCAGACTCCATGTTGTATCTTTGGTAATGACACCGCTGACCATGGTTTCTGCAAAAGCGGCATTACTGATAAACAATATGGAGAAGATCCATGCGATCCAGAGAAAAGGCCGTAACGATATACGACAACATGACGAAAACATGGCTTGGCAGCTCCCTTTTTCTGGCAGAGCCGAGGCCCTGCATCCCTTGGACAATAAGCTGTTAGTATTGGTGGACAGTCGGAGAGCATCCGTAATCTCCAACGGAACGCTTTTCTACGGGCCCCATACCAGCCTGCTGCTTTCTGCGGTATTCCTCATAGCCTTTCCACCCTCCTGCCAGAAAATATACCTGCCTTATGCCTTCGGCCGAGACCCTTCTCTGCAGCACAGCATTGTCCCGCCCATCCCCTGTTATGAGCACAAGGGGTCGCAGGAAAAAATTATCCCTCAACCCCAGCACATCCCGCAGGGCTTGCCCGCCATCGGAAGAAATGGAAGAAAGATTCAGCAATCCATGGAAAAAAGATGACGGCACCCTTTCCCCTTCCTCTTCTTTGACATAGATCATCAGAGGCTGCTCCCTCCCGAGTGATTCCGCAAAGAGATCCGGCGAAACCACAGCCAGACCATGACATGCAAAGGGATCTCCTGCCAAACGCCCGCCCCTTTCCTGCCAGGCAAGAAGTCCTCCTGCCAGAACCGATGCGCTGTAACCCGCCTTGTTCAGCTCTTCGCCCATAGAGACCGCAGCACCGAGGGAAAAGCCATTACCCACAAGAACTATGGATTTTTTTTTCAAAAAAGATCTTGTCCGTATTCCATACAGCGGTACATTGATGGAATCTGGAATGTGACAGGACTCAAAGACATCTGCCGGGCGAGTATCCATGAGCACAATTTGCCCTTCCCTATGCTGCGCCATTACCGTATCCACATCACTGAGCAGGGCCATCGGCACAGGGCTTGCCGGAAATTTCTTTGCCACAAGAACCTCTCCCCAACTGTTCCCGCAGAAAAAAAACAGAATCAGCATTCCGCCACAGCAGGTAAAAAACTGAAAAAAAGAGATCAAACCGCAAAGGCCCTCTTCCTGTAACGTTTTTTTCCCATGGCTCGGGAAGAAAAAGGAATAGGGCAAATAGCTGTCTTTCCATCCCTTTATCCGGTATCGTTCCGTCCTCATCGCAGCAGTTCCCCAATGAAACAGGCACCGGACTCATCCGGATCCAGATTCAGGGTAACCAGAACATCCCCATTTACCTTTACGAGATCCGTAGAGTACAGCGCACCGCCATATTCCAGCTGCAGCCTGTACTTTCCTTCTGGCAGATAAAAAACCGCCTGCCCATCCTCTGTGGTTTCTTCCTCCTGCCCCAGCCAGACATCCCCGCTACCGTACAGGCGAACGGAAAGCCCGCCCATCGGAGCTCCTGACCCACTCAGAACGAAAAGGATAAGCCTGCCTCCACCACCGTTGATCAGAGCACTCCCCCTCCCCTCATCGGGAACGTCCACAACAGCGCTCCAGTACGACTCCCCTGCCATCTCCGCCCGAAAAACAAACGCTGCCCCCGCCGGAAGCAGAAAACTCGCCCTGCCATCATCATCCGTCAGACCGTGTCGTTCCCTGTAAGCCCTGTTGTCTCCGTGGAGATAAACGGGAATATTTTTTGCCGGAACCCGGCTTCCCACCCCTTCCATGGTAACCACATCCACATCTACGGAATTATGGGCAATACCTATTCTGGATTCCACCATACCGGGTATCTCCACCACATCGCTCCAGAATGAATGGCCCAGATAATCCACACGTATACGATAACGACCACCAGCAAGATCAAACCCTGCCCTGCCGGTACCATCCGTCAGCCCGAACTGCCCCATGTCCGCGCCATGCAGACTGAAAAGATGACAGGCAACTCCTGTCAGAGGTTCACCGCTGTCACTTTCCACCTTCAGGCTGAAATTGCCCGAACCCGTGGACAATCCGGTGGTATGGGAGTGACTTGCCACAAGATTTTTTTCCCCGCTCCAGATCTCTTCTCCCAGATGATCCACCATGAAGCGATAGGATCCTTCCGGAATCCTGAATCCGCAGTACCCGTCCGCATCCGTCAATCCATCCACGCCCAGACTTTCCCCATCTTCCCTGCAGACAACAACCCTGGCTCCGGCAAGAGCTTTTCCTGCGCTGGTAACACCAACCCGCACATCCGCCATGGGTACAGGGATTTCCCCGTCTTCCCATAAGAAAAGACCACTTCCATATACCCGGCCCAGGTATTCCACCCTTGCCTCATATTCTTTTTCCGGCAAATCAAATACAACATGTCCGGCAGCATCACTTATCTGGTAAATCCCCACGGCTTCCCCCCCGTCCGTAAAAAGATTCACCTCCACCCCGGAAAGGGGACTCTCTTCCTCCAGGAAACGTCCTTTCAGAGAAACCATCACCTCCCGATGGGGAATAAAAACGCTTCGGCGGGTTTTCGTTCCATGACTCACGGACTCATGGAAACGATGCCCCTTCCACAGTATTTCCGCCCTGTACTCTCCGGCCGGCAGGTGAAAGGACACAAATCCATCACCATCTGTGCAACCGTCCAAACCGGGGAACCCCTCTTCCGAATCCATGCGGACCAAAGCGCCGACTATGGGTTCATGGGGTGACTTTCCAAGGTAAAGAACCACACTGCCATCACTGGCAGGCAGGGCAACCACCTGCATGGTCTCATCCCCTTCTCCAACCCGTACAGCATCTGTCCATATAAAGTGTCCGTCCAGCTCCGCCCGGAAGAGAAACTTACCTCCGACAGGAAGCAGGAAAACAGCGTTACCCTCTCCGTCCGTAAGCACAGACTCATCCCGGCAAAGCCCGTCTTCCGTACAGATAGAAACGGGTATTCCGGCCAGACCTCCTCCGGATCCGAGAACCGTAACCGCAACCCTTTTCTCCGAAAGAATCATTTTGAACGAGGCGGTGCCCGGGGAAAAAAACTCTTCCGACCAGAAACCATTTCCCATATAGGTCACTCGGAAACGATATATCCCTTCTGTAAGGCATTCTTCAGAAAAATGAGCCTGACCAAAAGCATCGGTAACAACGGCTTCTACCGGAACCATGGATCCCTGCGCAAACACTTCCGCCCCAAGACCGGTAAGCAGACGGCCCTGATCCGTCACTACGGACAACACCAGAGCCTCCGGTCCTTCGGTGTAGCGTTCCGTGAAAACCGCGCTCCGGTTCCCTGCCCTGTCAATGGCCATGAAACGCAGGGTGGTATCAGCTGTGATGAGAAGGGGATCCCCGTACAAGGCTGCTGCTTCTGAAGGCTCACTGCCATCGAGTGTGTAGTAGATAAATGCGTCCTCATCCACCTCAAGGACCACGGAGAGTGTTTCCCTGAAACGGCAACCGGCGGGAACAGCAATGGGTTTGGGCGGGGTTTGATCAATGATGACAGGAAAGGGGCAGAATACCCTTGAAAAAGTTCCCGAACCACGGATTATGGCATAAAGAAAAAAGGTTCCTTCAAGACCGGCCGTGTCCCATAGAAAGACACCTGATTCGCCATCCGTATCCTTTTCTATACGGCCCCGGGCAGGAACACCTTCATCGGGATAGCCCCTGTCCGTATAATAAAAGACAAGCTCATCATCCTGCAGACCGTCAAAAGTCCAGCCAACAGAAATCTCCGGGCCTGGAGTATGCACAGGGCTTTCCGGTGACAGAAAGGAAAACCCGGAGGCCCCCTCCGCAATCGTCCCATGAACCTTAGCAAAAAAAGCACCCGTTTCCGACCAGCTGCCCGCTGGCCCACTGCCATCCACGACCTGCACCCGCCAGTAATACCAGCGGCTGGATCTAAGGGGGGCATACCCGAACCAGAAAAGATCTTCTGTCAGGGTATGGGCTACCAGACGGGTCAGCTCCGGATCTTCATAAAGTTCAAAACGATATCGCACCGACCCATGGGACTGAATCTCAGGATCCCTTACGGGATGTACGGCCAGAACCGGAACGCCCCCCCTGACCCAGGCTCCTTTCCCAGGATTTCTCAGCTCAGGCGCAGGAAGGACTATTGGTACGGCTGTCCCAGAATCCTCATCCTGCCCCCCCGACCACCCCTTGCCTTCCGTATCCACGCCAAAATACCCATAAGTCCATAGGCTGCTGCCGGTGTGATCGGAAGCCCTGACGCGCCAGTAATAAAAAGATTCGTCCTGAAGCGGAAAATCCACCACAGCACCGACCCTTTCTTCTCCATGGCAAGCCAGGGACTGCGACCATACTTTCTGCCGGAAAGTACGGTCATCAAACACTTCAAAGGTATAAATAACGGGATCCTTTTCCGGGTCTGGGCTGCCTGCAATCACAAGTTCCGGATTCAGTGAGGAAACGGCCACACCCTTGCCCGGACTGATTATCACAGGAGCCCCGGGTACATTCTGCGGAGTGGTGGGATCAAAACCATTCAGATATTCATCAAGGTCTGAAATACCATCGCCGTCATAGTCACCGGTGCCGTCACGGTCCAGACTGCCGAAATACTCCAGCTCCCAGGCATCCGGCATACCATCACCATCCCTGTCCGTCTCTGAACCGATACGGATCTTTACCCTGCGTGCTGCTTCCAGCCCACTCTCACTAGCCATAAACCGTACGGAATAATCACCGGCCTGCCCGAAAAACGGCGTCCAGTCAAAAACACCACTACCATCTTCCCTGTCCACAAAAACGGCTCCCACCGGAAGGCGATCTGTGGAGAGAGCAGGAAAACCACCAGGTGATGAGACGGTCTGTACCAGAAAGGAAAGAGGCTGGCCTTCGCTGCCCTCCTTATCCGGTATGAAGGCGATGGCAGGAGGAACCGGTACGGTCTCCGGATCCTGATAAACCAGGGAGTAAACACCTGTGGTATTAAAATCAAAAATATTCACACTGTACTGCCATGGCCCCCTGCCCTCTCTGGTTTTGGAAAGCCAGATATTCTGAGGTCGTATCCGCTTGCCATCGGATCGTATGGCCCCCTTGATGGCCATACGGCCCTGCTCGGGATCCGGTATCTGTGCATAGACAAAGCCATCGGCTGACGGCATTGTCAGCCGGACAGATCCTGCACCGGAGCCGGTAAGGGCCGCGTAGGCAGAAAGATCGGAAACAGCAGAATCAACCGTATCGGATTCATACACCCGCAGCACATCATCATCTCTGGCCAGAAAATCCTCTATGGAGTCCCGACCGGGAGCATCCACAAGCACACTGCGCACAAGGGTACGGGTATTAACGGCTTCGATGAGAGAAGTCATCTGTCCGCCCAAGGCATCCGCATGGGAAAACTCCGCGTCAAAGCCCACCATGCGACCAGTGAGGGAAGACGTCATTATCCAGCGGGCAACTCCCGAACCTCCCGGAGCAATATCACCCAAATCCGCAAGAAGGGTTTCTGCCGCCGGCTCCCCATTTACCCGCACCCCTTCAATATGAAAACCGATAAACAAACCGAGATCATTATCAACAATTCGGGGCTGTGCGGACTGCACCCTCAGAGAACGGGCATACCCATGTCCCCCGTTCCGGATCCGCAGGCCAAGTTCAAAGGGCAAAGGTTCCTCCACAGTGCTGGTCCATGGGTCATTACCGAAAACATCCACCGGCAGAAAATAATCCAGAACAAGAGCTGGCATGGGTTTGACGTAAATACAATCCGGTGCGACCTCTATGGTTTCACTCTTGCCTGCAGCTGTGTAGGAAAGGGTTGCTCCCACAAAATAAAGGGTGCCGCTTTCCCGCCCACCGGAAGCCCCGGGGGCAGGGATAATAAGCCAGTGAATATCTGCCGATGTTTCCGGGGCCACCTTGCCCCTGCCACTGACATCACTGATATGGTTCATGGTCTCCGTACGAATAAAAAAAAGGGCTCCCGTATCATCAGGATCGGAAGAAGCCCGAACCGGCCTGCCGCTTTCATCGCTGAAATGAACCTCAACGGTAACATTTTCAATGGAAGCATGGGCAAGGCCATTGTTGATACGCATATGGGCATCAAAGGCCTGCCGCTCCAGGGTCAGTTCCTGCCGGATCTCAATTTTCACCGTTGCGCAGAGGGAACGGGCACAGATACTCTGCGGATCAGTCAAAAACAGACCCCCTGCAACAAAAAGCCAGAACAAAACGGGCCGGAACCCGGAAGACAGAATGTGCCTGATCATTGCAAGCCCCTTTTCCAGCCATCAGCCAAATGGCCCCTATCCCTTATACCTACCGGTTCAGCCCAACCCGGAGACCCGTCCCTTCAAGCTGCAGTACAAGCGAGCGCTCCTGTATCTCCGATGGACGGGAAACATGAAAAGCAATATAATTGTCTTCCCGCTCCATAAAACGCTTCTGCTGGGGATCCGCCACTCGCCACTGGCCTTCATAAAAAAATTCAGCCCAGTTGTGATAATTTCCGAGATCCAGTGCCTGACTGTCACTCACCATGAAACCACCCATCATCCGGGAAGGGATACCGATGGCGCGGCAAAGGGCGACAAACAGAGAAGCAAACTCCGTACAGTCTCCCCTTCTCTGTTCAAGGGCAAAAAGAGCCCCTCCGGTTTTTCCTGCATATCCCGTATAAACAATATGCTCACTCACCCATGAAAAAAAATTTTCTATGGTCTGAAGAGAGGAAACGGACTCCAGCGAGGCCGCCAGGGCTCTGATCTCTTCATGGTCAGACTCCATGAACGGCTCCGGAGCGAGGTAGGAATCCAGATCCGTACCCATAAACTCCAGAGGCTCTTCCCGAAGTTCCACAGCCGTTCGTATACGAAAAATCCTTGTTGCAAACGGAGGGATCTCCTCCCATCGGAAAACCATCACATTCTCCGCCGGTGGATCGCTACGCATCTCATAAGGATGATCGGCACGAAGCCCCACACGGCTTTGAAATGACGTTGCACTCAAAGGGGAAAGAACATGAAGTTCTCCATGGGAAATGACTTCATTCGATATATTTCTCAGGGAAAGGACATAGGCCAGATGAATGGTTCGTGCCCGCTGCTCGGATACCCCTGTGGACACATCCTCCTTCTCATGACCCGGCCTATGGATCCGTTCACCTGCGATGAGAAACAGGAGAATCAACGATCCAAGGGCGGCACAAAGCAGACTTTTTTTTGTGAGAAAAGACATGGCAAACCATTCAAAAGAAGCATACTGCATGCGGGATGAATTCACTCATAATCAGGACGAAGCAGGCCGAAACCCCAGAACGCCTATATACCAAGCAATAAAAAAGCCACCCGTGACGGTGGCCCAGTAAAAAAACAAATTGCGAATAAAATACAGCTCATTGCGGGACAAAAAATCGCACATCAAACCTGATTTTTCAACAAAAGAAGAGCGACGTGACAATTATCGTCAAAAGTCGCCGTTTTTTGTCAAGCCGTTCTTTCACAAAAAACAGGATCTCCGACACCCTCTCATTCCCTTCCACCCCTGAAGACTTTGTGACCAAGCCCTATCCGTGACAATGCCCTTCGCATGAACAGGAACTCCTGCCTCCCCGCCACTGTTGCCACTGACGCGCTCCCAGATTCCAGACAAAAAGAATCAGGAGTATCAACGCCGCTGCCAAACCGAACAGGCCTGAGTCTTCTTCAGCCGCCCCATGCCAGCCCTGCACACCTCCCGTCAGAGCATAAAACCAGTCAGCGGCCATACCCATGACAAAAGCACAGACCACAATCCCTCCCACATGCACCATGGCCACAGACCGGCCGAGAATACGAGAAATCACAGTAAAGGAGGCCGCGTTGATGGCAGGACCTGCCAGAAGAAAAACCAGAGCCGCTCCGGGATTCAGCCCTTTCATTACCAGAGCTGCGGCAATGGGCGTCGATGCCGTGGCGCATACATAAAGAGGCACGGAAACGGCCAGCATGGCGAGCATAGCCAGCAGAGGATTACCCAGCCAGGTACTGACCATGTCCGGTGTCACAAAAACGGAAATGGCACCGGCAATAAGAAGACCAAAGAAAAACCAGATGGCAATATCCCCAAAAAGATCACCAAAGGCAAAAACCATTCCCATCTTCAGGCGCGATGCCACAGACAAAGTGACCGCCTCCGGCTTGCAGCAGGCGCTCCGGCAAAGCTCCCCTTGCGGAATCCCTTCCATCTGCCCTGCCACTGATACGGCTTCTTTGTGCAGGCTTTCTACCCTGCCTTCTTTCCAGCGATCCACTAACTGTATGATACCACCGGTGAACAGGGCCGTGATAAAAGCGGAAAAAGGCCGGATTACGGCCATAAAAGGATCCAGCAGTGCCCAGGTCACCGCAATGGAGTCTGCACCGGTTTCGGGTGTAGCTATCAAAAACGAAGAGGTTTCTCCCCTTCCTGCCCCCTGCTCCCGAAGCCCTGCCGCCGTAGGCAATACCCCGCAGCTGCAAAGGGGCAGGGGTATACCTAAGAGACAGGCTTTCACAACGCCCGAAAATCTCCTGCTACCAAGATGCCGGGCCACAAGAGTGTCCGGCAGAAAAGCCTTCAGCAGACCAGCCAGCATAAATCCCAGTAATATATAAGGAGCGGATGCCACCAGAACATACCAGCTAGCCTTAATGATTTCCTCCACCCAGACCATATTCTCTCCTTTATGATTGTGAAACAGACCAAACCAAGCGCACAAATGAACATATGAAAAAACGTTCATATGTTCAAGAAAAAAAACTTCCCTCCCTTTTTTTTACGAACCAGGCCCGGGTCGTTACTCGGCTACATGATCTTCTGCCTGCTGCAACAGGGTGACAATGTGAGCATCATCCAGACTGTAGACAACGTTTTTACCCTCTTTCCGGAATTTAACGATGCGGGCAGAACGAAGTACCCGGAGCTGGTGAGAAACGGCAGAAGAACTCATGGAAAGAAGCTCGGCAATATCACAGACACAAAGATCCGAAAAACTTAATGATTTTAAAATACGCACCCGACCTGGATCTCCCATGGCCTTAAAAAGTTCCGCCATACGAAAAAGGGTACCATCACCGGGCATCTGTGCGGCAACCTCTGCCACAACTTCCCCATGTACACAGATTTCTCCGCAGAACTCTTCGGTTTTATCTTCCATATATATCCTCCTGCCTGCCCATGCAGCTGCCAATCCCTGCTGTATTCATAGCATGAGATAAGATGAATGCAAAAGCCCAACAGGTCTCAACCCATATGGACAGCGGATAAACAGCAGGTCCGCAAACAGCAGAATCATAATAACCACGCAAACCGCAACCGTGCACCATCACGGCGGATAAAGGGATCTTCCACCGCATCCAAGCATAAAAACGATTTACTTTCCAAAAGTTTTACCCTTTGGGCTGGTCAATCGACAATGTCTCCTTTATAGTCATGCGTGTCAGGTTACGGCCTGCTTACTCCAACCCGGGCCCAATGGTCCCAACGAACCAACAAGGAAGTTCTCCCCGTGGAAATTCATTGCCCAGCATGCAAAAAAAAATACACCCTGCCCCGAGGAGCCAAAACCGGACCAGCCGCACACCTTCCCTGCCCTGCATGCGGCAACCCCATCCCGCTTCAGCAGGAGACAGCTCCACCGCGCTTCATGAGTAAAGAAAAACTCATCCAGGAAGCCGGAGCGCTGCCACCCATGCCGGAAATTCTCATACGGGCAAAAAACATAGTAGACTCTCCCTACTCGGACATTCGGGATCTGGCACAGATTCTTGAAAAAGATCAGGCCATGACAACAAGACTGCTCAAGCTTGCCAACTCGGCATACTATGGTCTCCGTCACCCTGTGGATTCTGCACATAAAGCCTGCCTCGTCCTCGGCGAACAGACCCTTCTGCAGATGATCACGCTGGTGAGCACGTCACGGCTTTTCTCCAACAGTCTGGATGGCTACGATCTGGAAGCAGCCACTGTCTTTTCCCACGTCCTTTTTGTTGCCCTCGCTTCCAGGGAAATCTGCCGCCTCCGCTTCAAGGATCTTGAAAAAAGCGCCTTTGCCGCCGGGCTGCTCCACGATGCGGGTATGCTGATTCTGGATCAACATATCCGTAAAAACAAACAGGCTTACCAAAAACTTCGAGCAGACGGCATGCCCCAGCATCTTGCCGAAAAAAAGCTCTTTGGCTATGATCATGGGGAAATCGGTCACGATTTCTGTCTGAACTGGAATGTACCGCCTGAACAGGCCCTTGCCATTCACTGGCACCATGAACCCGATCAAAGCCAGACCCCTTTGGCCCACGTTCTTTATGTCGCGGATATGCTGGCATGGCAGGATCCGGATCGCCTGCCCAGTGAGGATATTGCAGGATCAAGCATGGACATGATAAACCTTTCCGATGAAGAACTGGAAGTCATCCGCTGTGACGTATGGCAGGATGTCGCCCAGATTGCAGCCGACATCCTCATTTCCTGACCATCGGGCAGACCAATGCTGACAAGCTTTCTCATTGCAGCCACAACCCTTTGCGGACATATCGGTCCCTGTCCCTTCTCCAGCCCGGAAGACAGGCAGCATCTGGAACTCTGGCGGGACCGGACAGACGCCAGTCTCATGGGAGCCTCAACCCTCCGGAATGCAGACCCTGAAATGAGGGGCAGCAACCGTATCCTGCACCCCGGCCGCATCCGGGCTCTTATAACGGCATCAGGCCATATCCCCTTTGATCATCGCAGCATTTTCACAACAGGTCCGCCACCCCTGATCTTTACCCGGGCAAACCTCAGGGATTCCCTGCAGGAACATGCCGGAAGCCGGGCGGAAGTCCTGGCTGCCAACGAAAAAAACGGCTCTCTGGATATCCACCATATCCGTGCCATCCTGGAAAAAAGGGGCTGCCGGTCTCTCCTCGTGGAAGGCGGAGGTGGCCTCAACCGAAGTGCTCTGGAACAGGATGCGGTGGATGAACTCCTTCTGACCCTCTGCCCTGTTCTCTATGGAAAGGGTAATGCCGTACCGTTGATTCGCAGGGCCCCCACCCCCATGGACCGGTGGTCCTGGCAGCTTCTGGAGCACAAAACCGGAACGGCTGGTGAAATTTTTCTTCGCTACGCACGGAAACAGATGGCAGCAACCGCTTTCTAATGGATCCGTGCATCCCGGCGGCAGCCTCTCTAGGCCGCTAAAGAAAGGAACAACCATGCCCTCTCCCCTTGCCATTCTTTTTTCAGGCGGCAGCGATTCCCTTGCCCTCTACGCCATGGCTGCCTGCGGATCTCACAAAAAAATTCCCCCGGCCTCCCACGTTCATCTGGTCACCCTGCTCAATGGCATGTCCCGTTTTCCGCACTTTACTAAAAACCGGCTCCAGACAGCCCGAGAGCTGCTGGACAGACAGAACCCCGGGCCTCCCACTCCCTGCTTTCACGTAGAACTGGACTCCGGCCGACTTTTTCAGGAACTCTGGCTGGATCGTTACGAAACCCTCATGCCCCGTTACAAAGGGAAAAATCTCGTTTGTGTTGCCTGCAAACTCGCCATGCACACACGAACCCTGCTGTACTGCCTTGATCACAAAATCCCTCTCATGCTTGCAGGCTACACCCTGAAACAGTCCTTCTACCCGGAACAGACTCCTGCTTTCATGGAACGCATGCAAGCCCTCAGCCTCCGCTTTGGGGTGACAACTTCCTTTCCCGTATATGAAGAGTTCTCCGACACCGGGATCTGTCGTCACTTCCTTGAAGATCAGGGACTCCCTTCCAGCGGCGGTGGTGAACGTAAATGTCTTTTCTCCCAGACCCGAACCACAGCCACTGAAAAGGAAACAGCTCAGTATCTTGATGACCTGCTTCCCTTGATATCCGCCTATATCCGAAAACGATCCCAGGGCGATGTGACCGGAGCAGCGGCTGTCTTCACCGATCTGGACGAGGCCTGAGCATACGGAATTCCGGGAAAGGAGGCGTCATGGTCCCATCCCTTCTCCCCCTGCCTTTCACCCTTTCCTGCATCATACCCTCCAAAAACCGAATAAAGCTTCTGCCAAGGGCCCTGAACAGCATCAAAGCCCAGCACCCGGCACCAGATCTTTTTCATTTTCCTGAAATTCTTGTGGTAGATGACGGATCCTCCGATGGAACGGCTTCCATGCTGGCCACAGATTTTCCCGAAGTAATCGTAGTCCGCACCAAAGGCATTGGTCCGGGTCCGGCCCGGAATGTCGGTGCAAAGGCCGCAAAAGGAGATATTCTCTTTTTTCTGGACTCCGATGACATCTGGCTGCCTGCACACCTGCAGAGTCTGAGCCCCTGCTTTTTCAATGACAGCTCCTTTGCCTGCAGCAGAGCCTTCAACCATAACCTTGTGGGAGGGAAAAATTTTACCATTCCTGACACGGACGTGGATCTTTCCCGAAACGCTTTTTCCCGTATGCTCCAGTGGTGTGATATGGTACCTTCCGCTTTTGCCATACGAAAAGACACCTTTCTTGCCACAGGGGGCTTTCCGTCTGTGGGCTGGGGAGAAGACTGGCTTTTTTTCCTTGAACTCTGCGCAAGGCAAAAGCTATGCTTTATTCCTGACATTACCGTTGAGCGTACCCTGCACACAGAAAGTCTTTGCACGGACCAACAACTTAAGCAGCATATTCTCACCATGCTGGACAGGCTGAAGGCTGCCGTATCCATCCTTCCGGGCTCAGGCCCGGAAAATCAGGCGCACTTTCTGGCCCTACAGAAACTTGCTTCGGAAAGAGGAGACGCATGGAGAAGCATTCAGGACTTTTATACTGCTGCCAAAGAAGCGGGGCTGACGGCCCCATGATTTCCGATGAGGATCACACCCGGGTGCTGGCCACCTGTACGGACATTCCGGAAGAAGCGCCGGATTTCCGCCTTCCCATTGACGGCGTGGGCATTGGCAACAAAACGGTGTGGATAAAACTGCCCAGTGGTCTCACCCCCTTTGGCGCCGACATCCGGGTCAACCTTCCTGGACGGATCAAGGGGATCCACATGTCCCGTATTGAAGCCGTTATCAGTGAACTTCTGGAAAAAGAATTTGCCGACATCGGTTTATATGCCGCTGCCCTTGCCGAAGGCGTTCTCGAGACCCAGGAAGGCGACAGAGCCGATGTCCGCATTGAGGGCAAGCTCCCCATACTGCAGAAAACTCCGGCCAGTCGCAGAATTTCGCTGGACACACTGGACGTTTCCGCCAGGGCACTCGTCTTTTCTTCAGCCGGACACAGCACCAGCCGTGTGACCGTATCCGCAGGGGTCCACCACATTACCGCCTGCCCCTGTACTCAGGCATACAACCGGGTCCTCTTTAAAACGGACACGGAGCTTCCTCTGATTACCCACTCCCAGCGTTCCTTCACAAGGCTCTCCATGGAAAGACATGGGGATGTGCCCCGCTTTTCCGATCTTTTTGACTGCCTCAACGCAGGTCTCCATGTAACGTCTGATCTGCTGAAACGCACCGATGAAGCCGAAATGGTGCTCAAAGCCCACACCACCCCTCAGTTTGCAGAAGACACCACAAGGGAAACGGCCAGACAGGCTGGACTCCGTTTCGGAAAAATTCTTCCGGCCAGCACCCTTGTCAGTATCCGTTCCGACAGCCTGGAAAGCATCCATACCCATGACGTGATCGCCAGCATCCACACCACCATGGGGGATATTCTTTCCGTGCTGGAAGAAAATAACTGATTACAGGTAATTGTTCAGCACAGTTTAATCTGAAAATCCACTGCAGTAATTGCAGCAGCTTCGTACTATTGCAAGGCACCTTGGTCGTTTCGAATCAGAGCTGTGAAGGCCTGTACAAAAGAAGCGGCCAACTGTCTGAGCCTCCACAAAGGCAGCGTGCGGAAGCCTGCCATGGCAATCAAAAAGCTTATCCTGCCTTGTGGCGGGGAGTTTTTGCCGCTTCCGTACAGGGCCAAGAAGCTCTACGAATAAGATTGCGTCACGGGCACATAGTCTGGGTGCCTGTGCCTCTATCTGGCAGGTATGGCACCTGAAAAATTGTGCTGAACAGTTACGATTACAGAAAAACACTGAAAACACCGCCCATAAAAAGGAAGCCAGAACCATGACTCTCTGTTCAGGAACCCACCGTTTTGTGAGCTTTTTTCTTGCCCTCCTGATTTCAGCGGCCCTCATGCCAGCCGCCCACGGGGAAACACCTCGCCGCATTGTGGCCTCCACAACGCAAATTGCGGATTTTGCCAGAAACATTACCGGAGACCGATGGGAGGTTCACAGCATTCTGGCAGCCGGTGCCGACCCGCACACCTACACCCCTACGCCACGGGATGCGGAAAGGGTTGCCCGTGCCGATCTTGTGCTCCAGAACGGTCTGATGCTGGAGGGTAAAAACTGGATGGAAACACTCGCACGATCCAGCGGCAGGCCCCTTGTGACCTGCACCGATGGCATCCCACCCCTTGAGTTGGAGGAAGAAGGCGAAAGTATCCTCGACCCCCATGCCTGGTTTTCTCCTAAAAATGCTGCCATCTATGTGCGCAACATTCTAAAAGCCGTTTCCGATATGGACCCCGAAGGACGGGAACTTTTTGAGGCCAGAGCAGAACTCTATCTCCAGCAGCTCCGGGTTCTGGACACATGGATACGAGCAAACGTTGCCACCATCCCACCTGAAAAAAGACTTCTTGTCACCAGCCACGATGCCTTTAACTATTTCTGCAGGGAATACCGCTTCAATCCCCAGAACAACTACCTGAGTATGGCTCCGGTGGGCTGGTCAACGGGAGGCGAAGTCGGAGCCGGCTCCACACCGGCCAGACTCCGTCAGGTCATGGAAAGCATCCGGGAAATGGGAGCTCCGGCCATTTTTGTGGAAACCAGTGTCAATCCAGGACAGATACGGGAAATAGCCACACAGGCAGGTATCCGCGTTGGTGGTTCCCTCTATTCCGATGCCATGGGGCCTCCGGGCAGCGCCGGTGAAACCTACATCGGCATGATGCGGGAGAACACCCTGACCATTGTGAATGCTCTCCGATAAGAAAGGCCCCGAAGTGAACCGTTTTTCCACCGTCATTCTTGTATGGCTTTTCTGCGCTGCCACAACATGGCTTGTGCTGTCCGGGCCGGGCAGCACAAAGCCCACCACGACACCCATGGACAGAAGCCATGGAGAACTGCCCCTGCGCAGCCTACGGATGGAAATCAGCACCACCCTTGATCTGTCCGAAGACCCCTTTACCCTGGATTCTTCACTCCCCTCCGGCCTGCTAGTGCATGAAAATGGCAGGGGTATCTACAGCATCAGGGATCTTGCTGCGAAGAAAACCCCCATACGGCTCACCATCCGCCCCGGCCCCCATGAAACGGAGTACAGCGTTCGGGCATCAGGGGATACGGCCCTTCACGGACCAGCAGCCTTACGGGTACGCATTCTTGACAGGACGACTGTCATCAAAGACAAAACGGCATGGAGCAGCGATGGCCCCCTTCATATTTTTATGGTTCTTCCGGCATCAAAAGAGAGGCAGCCATGAATGATATCATGCCAGCCATCCGGGTCCGCCACCTTACGGTAAGCTACGGCCTGCGCCCGGCCCTTCTGGATGTGAATCTCGATATTCCCCAAGGGGCACTGGTGGGCATTCTTGGCCCCAATGGAGCGGGAAAATCCACCCTCATCAAAGCCCTCATGGGTTTTGTTCAAAAAGACGTGGGCAGGGTGGAAATCATGGGAGAACCAGCAGAAAAAGCAAAGGGCCGTATGGCCTACGTACCCCAGCGCAGCTCCGTTGACTGGGATTTTCCCATCACCGTCGAAGAAGTGACCCTGATGGGCCGCTATGGCCGGATTCCCTGGTATCGGAATCCCGGGAAAAAAGACAGGGAAGCCGTACGCAGAGCCCTGTGTACAGTTCGTATGGAAGACTTCAGCCAGAGACAGATCGGTGCCCTTTCCGGTGGCCAGCAGCAGCGGGTTTTCATGGCAAGGGCGCTTTGTCAGGGGGCCGGGATTCTTCTTCTGGACGAACCCTTTGCCGGTGTGGATGCGGTAACGGAAAAGGCCATTCTGGGTGTACTGAAAGAGTCTCAGGAACAGGGCCTTACCCTGGTGGTGGTTCACCACGATCTGGCCACGGCAGCCAGCTATTTTGACCGGATTGCCCTGATCAAGCAGAGACTAGTGGCCTTTGGAAAACCGGAGGATGTACTCCGAAAAGAACTTCTCACAGAGGTTTATGAAGGACAGATGCAGAGCTTTACCGGTCTGTAAAAAAACGGAAACCGCTGGCCCACCCAGAAAAACAGCCTGACAGGTAGAAATACAGACCATCCGTCATACAACCTGAATAAACAAGGACACACCATGCTGGCCGATCTTGCAAGCCACCTTCCCGGACCCCTGTCCCACCTTTTCTTCATCAAAGCCATCATGGCCGCCATTCTGGTGGCTCTGGTCTGCGGTGTTACGGGCTGCCTTGTCATCCTTCGAAAAATGAGTTTTCTCGGAGACGCCATCTCCCATGCCATGATAGCGGGTGTGGCCGCAGGCTATCTCATCATGAAACTTCTTTTCGGTGTGGAAGCCCATGCCCCCGCCATGCTTTTCGGTGCCCTTATGGCCGCCGTGGTGACGGTAGGTCTCATCCACTTTGTTTCCAGTGTTTCCCGCATCAAGGAAGATACGGCCATCGGCATTATGTACACCGGCATTTTTGCCTTAGGTGTTGTCATGGTTTCCCTTTTCAGGGACCATATTCATATTGATATCATGCATTTCATCATGGGGGATGTGCTGGCTGTTTCCGATGGAGACATCCTGCTTGCGGCCTTTGTCTGCGGCATTGTCCTCACCCTGATTCTCCTCTTCTTCCGCCACTTTCAGGCTTCGGCCTTTGACCCGGTCATGGCTGCTGCCATCGGCATTCCCGTAGGCATTTTCCACGGCCTGTTAACCCTCTGCGTCAGTCTTGTGGTGGTGGTGGGCGTGGGCATGGTCGGGGTTATTCTTGTTGTGGGACTTCTCATCACCCCGGCAGCCACAGCCTATCTGCTCACCAACAGGCTGGACCGCATGATGATACTGGCCGCTCTCTTTGCCGTAAACGGAGCCATCTGCGGACTTTTCATGGCCTATGCCATGGATGTGGCAGGTGGCGGAGCCATCATGCTTTTTCTCACCCTGCAGTTTCTTGCCGTACTTATGATCGCTCCGGAACACGGCATCCTTACCCGCTACATCCGCAAAATCCGCCATATTCCTGATAAAACCACAGAAGACATACTGGCCGGACTTCTACGCAAAGATCCCATGGGGCTTGCACCCGCATCCCTTCTTGAATCGGCAGGAACGGGAATACGGCTGGGACGCGCTCTGGCCCGGCTTGCAAGCGAGGGACATATCACCCAGGAAACGGATCTAGTACACCTCAGCCCCAAAGGCAGAGAAAAAGCCCTTGCCCTCCGAAGATCTCACAGAATATGGGAATCCTACCTGGCCCATGCCGGTGTGGAGCAGGAAAAAATCCACGAAAAAGCCCATGAACTGGAGCATATCCATGATCCGGATGTGCTGAAAAATCTCGACGATCTGCTGGGTCATCCCATGACAGACCCCCATGGCAGCGAAATACCCCAGGATCCCTGCCTGCACAAAAAAGGCTTTCTGTTCAGCTCAAGCCTCCTCAGGCCGGGACAGCAGGCCAGAGTCCGGACAGTTCCGGATTCCCTTAGCGATCAGATCAGAGAAGACATGGGCCTGTTCCTCCATGCACGGGATAAGGATGGCGAAAAATGGGAATTCCTCCTCCCCTCCGGCGAACCCTTTGTACTGGATCATGCTTCTGCGGACGCCCTTGTGGTGGAAATGGATGAAAAAAGCTGCCACCCGAACTTTTCGCAGAAAAAGCAGGCTTGAATTGCCTGAAAAGCAATGATAGGCTTCTGTATACTTAGGTATCATCACACTGTGCCCCAATGGGAAATCCGTAACGACCATCCCTGCCACCGGGCCAGAAAAAATGGCTGAACCACCTTTTGTCGCTTATTTCGCAGGGTCTGACAGACTCTCTGACCAACTGGCCGCCCTGCGGAGGTCTCCGGCGGCAGGCCATCACAACTCCCCAACCCTTCTGCCTTATGATGCCGCAATGAAGGGTCAACATCCTACTGAAAACAGGGTTTTTCATGAAAACTCTCTTTATTCCCAACGGCCATAACCCTGACCTCCGGGGCAACCCCGAGGCCAGCATCATCCACCTGCCCAGGCCTTCCCGTCTGGCAGTGGTTCCTTCGGCCTTTCCCTTTGTCAAACCCCGGCTGCAGGTCAAAGAAGGGGACAGGGTTTCCCTCGGCAGCTCCCTTTTTGAGGATAAAAGAAGGCCGGAACTCCGCTTTCTCTCCCCCGGCGGCGGCACCATTGAAACCATCGTCTTCGGCCCCAGACGCATTGTCACTGCCATCATCATCCGTCTCGATGAAAAGGAAGAAAGGGAATTCTTTCAACCCCTTGAGAACGAAGATCTTGAAACCATGGACAGGGAAGAACTGGTGCAGCATCTGGTAAAGGGCGGTCTCTGGCCGCTCTTTCGCAGTCTCCCCTTCCGGGCCATTGCAGACACCAAAGAGCTTCCGGACACCCTCTATGTACGCATGGATTCTCACCAGCCCTTTTCCGCCCTGCCCGAAGCCTATCTTCAGGGACACCTGGAAGCTTTCCGCTTCGGTATCCGGGTTCTCAAAAAACTGGCAGGCCAGCTTGCCGTCTACACCTGTGCGGAACAGCACAGCTTTGTGCTCAATGAATGCCAGGGCGTGGTCAACCATACGGTCTTTGGCCGTTACCCGGCCCAGGATCCGGGAGTGGTTCACTACCACCTCAGGAAAAAAGGAAATACCGGAAAAGCCTGGTTCATTACAGGAGAAGATGTGCTGCTCATTGCCCATCTTCTGGAAACGGGCACCTATCCGGGCGAACGCACCTATGCCATGGGTGGAACCGGCCTTGCCAGCCCCTGCCATGTTCGTACACGATTCGGCGCTCCCGTCTCCCATCTTATTGAAGCCTGTGATCCTCTGGAAGGGAATTTCAGAAATATTGCAGGCGGCCTCTTCAGGGGCAGAAATGCCGGTCAGGAAGGTTTCATGTCCATGTATGAGACCAGCCTTGTCCGCATACCCGAAGGAAAGGAAAAAGAGTACTTTGGTTTTCTGAGACCGGGGCTTAGCAAAAACAGCGTGTCCCGAACCTTTCTTTCCGCCCTTTTCAACCGCCCGGCAAGGGTGGACTGCAACACCCACGGAGAGGAAAGGGCCTGCATCAACTGCGGTACCTGCACAAGACTCTGCCCGGTGGAAATGCTCCCCCAGTTTACCATGAAGGCCCTGCATGCCGATGCCATTGAAGAAGCCCTGGCCCACGGCCTGCTGGACTGTGTTCAGTGCGGGCTCTGTGCCTATGCCTGCCCTTCCAAAATTGATCTTTCCGGAATTTTTGGCAGTGCTCGGGAAAAACTGTATCAGGAACAGCAGAAAGGGGCCTGACCATGCAGCGTTGGATAAGAAGTTTTTTTGATACCCACAGGCCCAAATTTGAAAAAGAGGGCAGACTCCACCGCTATCACGGACTGTTTGAAGCCTTTGAGACCATTTTCTTTCTTCCGGACAGCACCACATCCCAAAGCCCCCACATCCGGGACAGTCTGGATCTCAAACGCTTCATGAGTATTGTGATTCTTGCCATTGTTCCCGTTACCCTGTTTGGCATTTACAATACGGGCTACTACGCCTGTCTCGCTGCAGGAGAGTCCACAGCCTTTATTCCTTCTTTCATGCAGGGGCTTTTTATCTTCATACCCCTTCTGGTGGTCAGCTACGGAGTGGGCTTTTTCTGGGAAGCCCTGTTCGCCGTCCGAAGGGGCCATGGAATCAGTGAAGGCTTTCTGGTCTCCGGCCTGCTCTACCCCCTTATCCTGCCACCGGATCTGCCCCTGTGGCAGGCCGCCATCGGCATCAGCTTCGGCGTGGTCATCGGCAAGGAAATTTTCGGCGGCACGGGCCGCAACCTTCTCAACCCCGCCCTCACGGCCAGAGCCTTTGTCTTTTTCGCCTATCCCGGTCAGATGTCCGGAGATGCCGTGTGGATTTCCGGCGGTGCCACGGATGCGGTTTCCGGTGCCACAGCCCTTGCCATCAGCGCCCAGGCCGAACCCGGATCCCAGATTCCCGCCATGCTGGATCAGGCAGGGCTGGGGCTTTTTGAACTGTTTGTGGGCCGAACTCCGGGCAGTATCGGCGAAACCTCAGCCCTGCTCTGCATTGTGGGTGCCCTCATCCTGATCATAACAGGCGTTGCCAACTGGCGGATCATGGTGGGAGGCGTGCTGGGCGTTCTGGGAACGGGCATGCTCCTCAATCAGCTGGCCACAGGCTCCTTTGCAGCGGCCATGGCCCTGCCCGCTTACTACCACCTTGTCATGGGTGGCTTTGCCTTTGGCATTGTCTTTATGGCAACGGACCCGGTGTCGGCACCGGGCACGGATGCAGCCCGGTGGCTCTACGGCTTTCTCATCGGTGCCCTGACCGTGCTGATACGGGTTTTCAACCCTGCCTATCCCGAAGGCACCATGCTGGCCATTCTCTTTATGAACCTGTTTGCACCGCTTCTGGACCACTTTGTCATCCAGATCCGGCTGAGAAAGAGGATATCCCATGTCTGAAAGCCGATCCATCCGCTTTACCTTATACCTCTGCCTTGTCTGCAGCATTCTTCTCACCGCAGCGGCCACGGGACTGAAACCCAGACAGGATGCCAATGCAAGGCTGGATCGCCAGAAGAACGTACTTAAGGCCGCAGGACTTCTTCCGGAAGACCAAAAATTCACAGCCACGGAAGTAGAGGCCCTTTTCTCAAAACGCATACGGGCTGTGGCAGCAGACGCTGAAGGCAGGCCTGTGGAAGAAGGCGGGGATAAGACCCTTGTTTTTTTCCTGAAAACGGACAGCAACGGCACAATCAGCGAGGGCTACATTCTCCGCCTTGAATCCAGAGGGCTCTGGGGGAAAATATACGGCTACCTCGCCCTGGAAGCGGACGGCGTAGAGATATCCGGTTTTACGGTGTACGCCCATCAGGAAACCCCGGGCCTTGGCGGAGACATTGAAAGCAGGTCTTTTCAGCAGAGCTTTACCGGCAGACGCATTCTGGACGAGAACAACACCTTCCGTGGCCTGCGGGTGGCCAAGGGAAAGGCATCTTCCGATGATCCCCACAGCGTGGACGGCATTTCCGGTGCCACCTTAACGGGCAACTACCTTTCCGAAGGCATCATGGATGTACTGAAAAGATTTGAACCCGTATCCGCCCGGTTCCGGGCTGGTGAGGGCGACGGCTATCTGATGGAGGAGACCCCATGAGTCTGAAAAGCAGTCCCTACTATAAAGCCCTTACGGAACCCATACTGGGCAACAACCCCATCAACATTCAGATGCTGGGCATATGCTCCGCCCTTGCCGTAACCGTACAGCTGAACACGGCCATTGTCATGGGCCTTTCCATGACCTTTGTCACGGCATTCGCAAGCCTCATCGTATCTTCCATGCGCCGCCACATTCCCCGTAACATCCGTATTATTGTGGAGCTTTTTGTCATATCCAGCCTTGTCATTCTCACGGATCAGGTGCTCAAAGCCTTTCTCTATGATATCAGCAAGCAGCTTTCCGTCTTTGTGGGACTGATCATCACCAACTGTGCCGTCATGGGCCGTGCCGAAACCTATGCCCTGGGCAACCCCCCCGGTCTCTCCTTCTGTGACGGGCTGGGAAACGGTCTGGGCTACTCCCTCGTGCTGGTGGGCGTTGCCTTTATTCGGGAACTTTTCGGCTCCGGCTCCCTTTTCGGACGGCAGATCGTCCCGGATGCCCTGTATCGGGCAGGATACAGCGACATGGGCTTCATGCTGCTGGCTCCTGCGGCCTTCATCATCATAGGGCTTTTTGTCTGGTTCCAGAAAGCTGTGCTGCAGAAAGACGAAGGAAAAGGATAAAAGCTTATGCCTACCCTGCTCCAAAAATCCGGTAAAAAAGTCCATTTTGACGATCATTATCTCCATGTGGATCTTAGGGATGGCCGCAGAATATCAACGCCCCTCAAATGGTATCCCGAACTTGAAACAGCATCTTTACGATCCATCAGAAATTATCAGTTTATATGCGATGCTACTGGCATTGAGTGGCCGGATCTTGATTACCATCTGAGCATTGAGGGTATGCTGCCACTGCCTTACATTTTCACAGGTAGTAAGAAAAAAGGACCGGAATAATGAAAGACCTGCAGAGGAAGATCATACAGCAGGAAGATATACTGAACTGCATGCGGGATTTCAAAAACCGCAGACAAGATGAATATTTCATACTGAAAATAGGCGTTTTTGGTTCCGTTGCCCGCAATGATATCAAAGAAGAAAGCGACATTGATGTGGTCGTGGAACTGAAAAAACCGGATCTTTTCTCCCTCATTGGCATCAAACAGGAACTGGAGGAGCATCTGCACAGAAAGGTGGATGTGGTCCGGTACAGACAAGGCATGAATGCCTTCCTGAAAACAAGGATAGACAGGGAAGCCCTGTATGTATGACAGTGTGATCACCGGCATGGAGAAGATGCGGTTTTTTATGAAAAGGAGTCCATGGTGGAAAATCTGATGGGTATTTTTCTCAATTCTGTTTTTGTGGGCAATATTCTTTTGGCCTACTTCCTTGGCATGTGCTCCTTTGTGGCCGTTTCCGGCAACCTGAAAACCGCAACGGGGCTGGGTTTTGCCGTTATTTTTGTTCTGGCCATCACCACGCCGGTGAACTGGTTCATCCATCATTATCTGCTGGCACCGGGTGCCCTGGCCTGGGCTGGGTTGCCGGACGTGGATCTGAATTTTTTACGGTTCATCACCTTCATAGCCTCCATTGCCGCCATGGTACAGATTGTGGAAATGGTCATAGAACGCATATCCCAGGCCCTTTATACGGCGCTTGGGGTCTTTCTGCCGCTGATCGCCGTTAACTGCGCCATTCTGGGAACCTCCCTTTTCATGGTGGAAAGAAACTATAATTTCAATGAATCCCTTGTTTTTGGCTTAGGGTCTGGAACGGGCTGGTTTCTGGCCATTGTGGCCATGGCTTCCCTGCGTCAGAAGCTGCGCTACGCCGATCTTCCCTACGGCCTTGAAGGCTATGGCATCACCATGATCGTCTCAGGACTCATGGCCATGGGTTTCATGATTTTTTCCGGCATAGCCCTGTAAACAATAAGGAGAAAGACCATGATCTTTCTTGTAAGTTTTGTGGTGTTCACGGGCGTCACCCTTTCTTTGGTGCTGCTGCTTCTTTTTGTGGAATCAAGGCTGGTTAAAAAAGAGGACAGCCGTATTCTCATAAATGGGGATGAAGACAAAAGTATTACGGTGTCCACCGGCAGCACCCTCCTGAGCAGCCTTGTGAGTCAGGGCATCCTCCTGCCCTCGGCCTGTGGCGGGGGCGGCACCTGCGCCATGTGCAAATGCAAGGTTCTGGAAGGCGGCGGTGACGTCCTGCCCACGGAACTTTCCCACCTGAGCCGTAAGGAAAAAGCGGAAGGTATCCGCCTTGCCTGCCAGCTCAAAGTGCGCAACAACCTGTCCATCGCCATTCCGGAAGAAATTTTCAGCATCAGAAAGTACCATGCCACGGTGGTATCCAACCGAAGCGTTGGCACCTACATCAAAGAACTTCTTCTCAAAGTGGATCCAGATGAAGACTTCTCCTTTGAGGCGGGCCAGTACATACAGATTGACATTCCCGAATATAAGCTTTCTTTTTCAGATTTTTCCATTCCCACGACCTATGTGGATGACTGGGACAAATACCAGTTATGGAACATCAAAGCCCGGTCTGAAGAAAGGGTGTTCCGTGCCTATTCCCTTGCCAATCCTCCCTATGAGGACCAGCCACGGCTCACCGTCCGCATTGCCACACCACCCGAAGACCAGCCCGATGCACCTCCTGGAGTGGGATCTTCTTTTATATTCAACCTCAAGGAAGGCGAGAAAATCACCTTCAGCGGTCCCTACGGAGATTTTCTCGTAAAGGATTCCGAAAAAGAAATATGCTTTGTGGGGGGCGGTGCGGGCATGGCACCCATGCGCAGCCATATTCTGCATCAGCTCAATACCCTGCATACAAAACGAAAAATCACCTTCTGGTACGGAGCAAGGTCCAGAAGGGAAATGTTCTATGATGATGATTTTAAATCCCTTAGGGAAAAATATCCCAACTTCCATTATCAGGTGGCACTCTCCGAACCCCTGCCCGAAGATCAGTGGGATGGACCCACGGGCTTTATCCATCAGGTTTTGTATGAAAGCTACCTGAAAAAGCACGAAGATCCTTCTGAAATTGAGTATTATCTCTGCGGACCTCCTGTAATGGTGGACGCAGTGGTGGATATTTTGTGGAACCTGGGAGTGGAAGAAGAGATGATCGCCTATGACAAGTTTTAGCCTGCCTGTTCAACATATTGTATTCTGACATGCCCGCGCCTTACAAGTCAGGTTGTAGCTTAATCAGAATCCGCGCACCCATCCGGTGAAGTAAGGAGACCCTGCATGCTTTCTGTCCGGAACTGCACCCGCTGTCTTCTCGGCCTTCTGCTTCTTCTATCTTCCCCTGCACTGGCCATACCCACCCTTCAGCTCGCTGTGCTTGCGGATGCGGACACCCCTGAAATCCAGTCCTTTGTGGATCAGGTGCTCAGGGAAAGCCGTATCCTTGCGGGACAGAAAACAGATATCCTCCTTGCGGAAAACGGCTTCCTTGCCACGGGCAGTCAGGCCACGGATATTCTGGCCGCCCACAACCTGCTGGAGGAAAGAAAGGATGTGGATCTGATTCTGGCTCTTGGCGGTTTTTGTGCCCCCGTTCTGGCAGAGCGTTCTGCTTTTGCCAAACCCCTCATAGCCATCGGCATTGTGGATGCAAGGCTCCAGAAAATCTCCTTCTCGGATCAGGGAAGCTCCGGCATCCCCCATTTCACCTACCTCATCACGCCCAATACCCTGGAAACCGACATCCGGAGCTTCCACCGCATGACAGCCTTCCAGCGCCTTGCCATCCTCGTGGAGACACCCATACTGAAAGAGGATGCCATCCGGGAAGGCCTTGACGGTCTGGCCCTGGCTCTGGGAGCCGATTTTCTCTATCCCGAGGCTACCGATGCAGCCCGTCCCGCCACCATACCCGAAAATGCCGATGCCGTAATTCTGGGAAGCCTGTACCGTCATCCTCAGGCTTTCAGGGAAGAGGTGATTCAGGAAGCCATTCGAAGAAAACTCCCCCTTTTTTCCCTGAAGGGTGAATCCGATGTCCTCAGGGGTGCTCTGACGGGCCGTATACCCGATAGCCAGCGCCAGCAAATGGCCCGCCTCATGGCTCTGCGTATTGAAAGTGTCCTTTCCGGTGGAGATCTCAGCCGCATTCCCGTAACCATAGAGCTGGATACGCACATGTACCTGAATCTGGCAACAGCAAAGGCCATCGACTTTTCCCCTCCATGGAATATTCTCACCGAAGCCCGTATCAGCGTTCCCGCTCCCCGTACGGCCCAGGAATTCAGTCTCACGGATCTCCTGACGGAAGCCCTGCTCAGTCACAACTCCATCCTTCAGGCGGAAGAAAACCTCCAGACCGCCAAAGCGGACAGCCGTGCCACAAAAGCCGCCCGTCTGCCCAGTCTCGGAACGGAAATACGGGGCCAGTTGCAGGACAGGGACCATAGCATTGGTGGCGCATCTGAAACAACAGCCGAAATCGCAGCCAGTGTCCGGCAGATCATCTTTGCCGATCAGATCGATTCCGCTGTTTATACGGGCGAGCGAAAAAAGGATCAGGCCGCCGCCCGCCTGGAGCAGGCAAGGCTGGATGCCATCCTGGACGTGGGATCTGCCTCTCTCGAACTGCTGCGCAGCATCAGTCTTTTGCGTATCCGTGAAGATACGGCGGGGCACACCCGGAATAACCTTGATATTGCCAGGCAACGCAGGGAAGTCGGGTATACGGGCAGAGCGGAAGTACTCCGATGGGAAAATGCCCTGGCAAGGGCAAGGCAGAATCTCCTTGCCGCAGGGATTGCCGTACAACAGGCGGAAAACAGTCTCAAACGCCGTCTGGGCTGGCCCCTGGACCGGGAAATCAACATCCGAGACACCAGTGAACAGGAACGTTTTTTCTCCGCAACAGGTGATATTCCTCTGGCAAAGGAAATCAGAACACCCAAAGCCCTTTCCCGCTTTTCCCTTTTTCTGGAAAAAGAAGCGGAAGGACTACGACCTGAAGTGCTCGTTCTTGATGCGGCGCTGGCGGCTTCCAGACGGGAAGAGCGCTATCACAGAAGACGGCCCTACACCCCTGAGGTAGCTATGGCCGCCGGTGCCACCCACGTACTGGACCGCAGCGGTAAAGGCTCCCACATCCCCATCCCCTCTGACGATTGCTGGCAGGTGGGCATTCAGGCCTCCTGGACCCTGTACAGCGGAGGAGAAATCCGTGCTTCCATGACGGCAGCTCAGGCGGGAATCCGCCGTCTTGAACTGGAAAAAGAAGAGACACTGCGTCGTATAAGGGAAGATGTGCGTAACCGCCTCAGCGATGTGGCAGCCGCTTTTTTTGACCTTGATTTTGCAGCACAGGCAGCCGATGCCGCCAGAGCAAACCTTGAACTGGTCCAGGATGCCTATACCAAGGGTGAAGCTTCCATTGTAGATCTTATGGATGCGCGGAATGCGGATATCGAGGCCAGAGAAATCCAGGCCGGTGTCCATTATGCCCTTCTGATGGCAAGACTGAAACTGCAGCACGCCGCTGGATTCTACCCGGCCCTTTCATCTCCGCAGACCCTTGAAGCCTTTCTGGACCGATACCGGGCCTATGCAAAGGGCCACACTCCCTGAAAGCGGCCCTTTGCATACAGTCTCAAGCAAAAAAGCAGCCAGAAAAATACCGAAACTCTCAGGGTAACAATTCATCATAATGATATTGTTACTATTGATCATTATAATTTTAAACACGTACTTCGCACACAAAACACCCTGACTGTTTGTAAGAGTGCCGCGCAATGGTTTCGAGCAAACGGTAGTTCTCCGAGCATCCGATTTAAGGCCTTTGAGTTACCAAGGGGAAATTCTGCTGAACAGGTACGTTTTTACAAACTTTCAGCCCTCAGGCAAGGAATGCCCATGAAAACACCTTTTCTTCCCATTGCCCTGTCCATCTTCCTTCTCCTTTCCGGCTGCGGTCGAAAAGAGGAAGAAATGCCGCCGGAACTGCGACCTGTCCGCTATGAAATCCTTACACGACAGGGACTGCAGGAAACCCGGACCTTTACGGGTCAGGCAAGGCCCGCTTCCGAAATCCGTCTTGGCTTCCGTATTGGCGGCCAGATTGTTGATCTGCCCGTAAAAATGGGAGAGGCCATTCTTCAGGGGCAGCTTATCGCCCGGCTGGATGACAGCGATGACCGCCTGACCCTCTCGGAGCTTCAGGCTGTGCTGGAAAACACAAAAGCTCAGAGAGACACGGCGTCAGCAGCACTGGACAGGGTCCGCAGCCTCTATGCCAGAGACAATGTCCCCCTGAGCGAATACGAAAGTGCCAAAAGCCGTTTTGCGGCCGCATCCGCCGACCATGAGGCAACCCTGCAACGGATAGCCCTTCAGAAAAGCAGACTTTCCTACGCACGCCTTGTATCCCCCGCAGCAGGCCGTATTGCCAGTGTGGATGTGGAAAAAAACGAGAATGTTCAGGCTGGCGCCACCATAGCGACCCTCAGCACCGACGATGCCATGCTGGTACGTACCGGCATCCCCGAAGCCTATATCAGTCGGATTCACACCGGTGACCGGGTGCAGGCCCGGTTCAGTACCCTTCCGGAAAGTCTTTTTACGGGTAGGGTTTATGAGGTTTCCTATGTGAGCGATGCCCAGTCCACCTATCCGGTAACCGTACGCATCCTTGAACCGGATCCCCGTATCCGGCCGGGCATGTCGGCCGATCTTACCTTCCGCCTCCGTGACAGCTCCCGGGACAGCAGCATACTCGTGCCCCTTTTTGCTGTCATGGAAAATCCTCAGGGCCGTTTTGTCTGGGTTCTGCAGGCCGGTGAAACGGAAGGAACCGGTATTGTTCACCGCAGACCCGTCACCCCGGGTACCCTTATGGGCGACAGAATGGAGATCACAGAAGGGCTTTCCGCCGGAGACAAAGTGGTCACAGCCGGAGTCTCCCGCCTCACCGATGGGATGATAGTCCGCTATGATGACCCGGAGACCATGCCATGAACATGACAAAAACAGCCGTGGATAACCGCTGGCTGACCATCACCCTCATTGCGGTTCTGCTTCTGGGCGGCTTTCAGAGCTTCCGGGCCATGCCCAAGGATGACATGCCTCCCTTTCTGATACGCAGCGTCAGTATCGTCACCTCCTTTCCCGGAGCTTCACCTGAAAGGGTGGAACAGCTGGTGACCGATCCCATTGAAAAAGCGGTTCAGGAAATATCACAGGTGGATTATATTTCTTCCGAATCCAGGCCCGGCGTTTCTGTCATTACGGTGAACCTCAAGGAAAGTGAATATGATTTACGACCCATTTTCGACCACATACGACGCAAAGTGGATGAAGTCCGCCCCCTTCTTCCCGAAGACTCATCTCCCACTGTCAATGATGAACTGGGAGATGTTTTCGGTATTCTCATCGGCATTACGGGAGAAGGCTTTACCTTTGCAGAGCTGAAAAAAATCAGCGATGAGGTACGGGACAGACTCATCAAACTGCCGGAAGTGGCCAGGGTTGAAATCCGGGGAGAGCAGCCGGAACGGATCTATATTACCTACGATGAAGCACGGCTCAGCAGTCTGGGGCTTTCGCACAGCCACATTGCCGCCATGATTCAGGCCACCAACATTATTTTTCCCGGTGGCAACGTTACCATAGGTCAAAACCGTATCAGCCTGGAACCTTCTGGCAACTTCGAAAACATTGAGGATCTCAAAAATCTTATCATATCCCAGCCGGGCAGCCCCCTTATCCTCAGGCTCAGGGATGTGGCCCGTATCGAAAGAGGATATATGGACCCGCCGGACAACCACGTTCGCATTAACGGTATACCCGGCATGGTACTCGGCTGCTCCCTGAAAAAAGAGGGGAATATTCTGGAAATGGGTGGGGCCATTGACCGGGAAATCAGGGAAATGGAAAAGATCTATCCCCATGGCGTTACCTTTATCCGGGTTGCTTCCCAGGATACCAAGGTAAACACAGCTATCCGGAATTTCACCGGTAATCTTATTCAGAGTGTGGTGGTGGTCCTTGCCACCATGTTTCTTTTCCTCGGACTGCGAACGGGCTTTGTGGTTTCATCCCTCATCCCTTCCGCCATTCTCTGCACATTTTTCGTCATGTCCTTTCTGGGAGTGGGTCTGAATCAGGTTTCGCTTGCTTCCCTCATCATTGCCCTCGGCATGCTCGTAGACAATGCCATTGTTATGAGTGAAGCCATGATGGTACGCATGGAATCCGGAGAAAAAAAACTGGATGCCGCCCTCGCTGCTTCCAGGGAGCTGGCCATCCCCCTTCTGGTTTCTTCCCTCACAACGGCTGCTGCCTTCGTCAGTTTTTATCTGGCCAACTCCGTTATGGGCGAAATCATGGGCCAGCTTTTTCTGGTGGTCAGTACGGCCCTGCTGGCCTCATGGCTTCTGTCCTTAAGCCTTATTCCCATGTTGGCCATGCAATGGATACGGGTAACCAAATCAAAAAAGGAAGAAACCGGACCCATTGCCCGCATCCGGAATCAGTATGAAACAATTCTGATACGTGTACTGAAAAAACCAAAAACCTTTGCTTTGTGCACAGCCCTGCTCTTTATTGCCAGCCTCGGTCTTTTCCGTTTTATCCCCTTCGTATTTTTTGCAGACAGCGATACCCCCATGATCAGTGCCAACCTGGAACTGCCGGTCGGCGTGGACATCTCCCTTACAGACCAGGTGACCAGAGAGCTGGAAACTTTTATTCAAAACGAGCTACTGGCGGAACATAAGGGCAAAGGTGTCACCCATTTTGCCGCCTTTGTGGGCAAAGGGGCTCCCAAATACGACCTGGGCTACAGACCTCCGGAAAGCGCTCCCTACACAGCCCATATTCTCCTCAACACCACAGGCGATGATGTGAATGATGCGGTGAAAAATGCGGTCTATGATTTTGCCCTGAACCATTTTCCCGATGTCACGGCCAAGGTTTCCCGGCTGAAAAGTGGTGGCGGATCGGAGAAGCCCATTGCCATCCGCATCACAGGCGATGACCCGGAACGGCTTTATGCCCTCGGGGAAAGGGTGAAGACAAAGCTGCGCAGTATTCAGGGCACCCGCAATGTAGCAGACGACTGGGGCCTTCGGTCCCGGAAGTTCAGGATTCTCATTGATCAGAACCGGGCCCACCTGGCAGGGCTCAGCAGCCAGGATGTGGCAGCCAGTCTGCAGACACTGCTTTCAGGCTCAGCCACTGGTATTTACAGGGAAAAAGAGCATAACATTCCCATTATCATGATCCGGGAAAATCCAGGCATCATGGACATAGCAGCGCTGGAGGGCTTACCGGTTCACAGTCCGTCCACGGGAAGAAGTGTTCCCTTAAAGCAGGTGGCAGACATTGAACTGGTCTGGGAACCAGCTAAAATTCTTCGCAGGGACCTGCACCGTACCCTTACGGTAAGCTCGGAAACCGCAGGGAACATCACGGCAGCTGCCGTAATGGCCTCCATGAAACCCTGGCTGACGGAAGATGCCCGGGAATGGGGCAGGGGTTATGGTTATGAACTGGGCGGTGAAGCCGAAGACAGTGCCAAGGCCATGGGAGCTGTCATGGAAAAACTTCCTATCTCCTTTTTTGTCATTATCCTCCTGCTCATTGCCCAGTTCAACTCCATCAAAAAACCCCTCATCGTACTTCTCACCATTCCTCTGGGTATAACCGGTGTGGCACTCGGGCTTTTTGTTTTTCGCTCAAGCTTCGGTTTCATGGCCTTTCTCGGGGTAATCAGCCTGGCAGGTATCGTTATCAACAATGCCATTGTACTCCTTGATCGCATCCGCATTGAAAAGGAGGAAAACGGACTTACACCGGAACAGGCCGTTGTAACAGCGGCCTGCCAGCGTTTCCGCCCCATTCTGCTGACCACCGCCACCACGGCCTTAGGCCTTATTCCCCTGTGGATCGGCGGGGGTCCCATGTGGCAGCCCATGGCCATCACCATTTTTTCCGGTCTGATCTTTGCCACCGTGATCACCCTTCTTTTTGTACCGGTCTGTTACAGCCTATTTTATGGCCTCCGGCCGGAAAAATCAGCCTCCGGAATGCCGGAAAACAGGAATGATTCCAAACAAGGGAAAAAAAACATTGACTTCCATGCTTATGGGGCGTAATGTCCGGACTCGTTGCTGCGGGGTGGAGCAGTCTGGTAGCTCGTCGGGCTCATAACCCGAAGGTCGTTGGTTCAAATCCAGCCCCCGCTACCAAAAAAATAAAGGCTTACGGTTCAGACCGTAAGCCTTTTTATATTTCTGTCACCACAATCTTTCAGCCATGCAAACCTTAGATCAGAAAAATTGCATGATCAGATTTTGCGCTTGCCTGCGGGCACCCGTAAAGGGTGCCCTTGCAACTCTGGAGCCGTGAAAACCTTAGGGGCAGGTCCAAAAAAAAAATTACAGCCCGCTGTCCCTCACCAGCCGTACACATTTTTCATTGCTTTTATCACCGCTCCGGCTGCTGCCGTAGTGGAAAAACACCACCTTCGCCGATCCCGGATTAAAGGCATCTTCGGATGAAGTCCAAAACCATGTACTGGGCGTATTGGGAAAGGCCGGTTCCAGAACGGCTGGCCTCCGGTAGATACCCTCACAGGGCTGCCCCGTGGTATTCCAGTGGTCCGGGTAACCGGAACTGCAGAAAACAATGGAAATCAACTCTTCGGCCGCAGGCACGCGCCAGTCCTTTTTCCCGGCATAGCCACCGCTCATATTGAA
The DNA here is from genome assembly GCF_026155325.1 of Desulfobotulus pelophilus. Lineage (NCBI taxonomy): Bacteria > Pseudomonadati > Thermodesulfobacteriota > Desulfobacteria > Desulfobacterales > Desulfobacteraceae > Desulfobotulus > Desulfobotulus pelophilus. Next base: position 42,870 of record NZ_JAPFPW010000018.1, read on the forward strand.
CGCCCTGGCCCTGTCCATGGCCCTTGTCCAGGAATCGGCTTCGGCAACACCCACGCAGCTTTCCCCATCCCATTCCTGCCCCAGACTGCAACGCATCCACTGCAGGCCTGTTTCCAGGTCCGTAAGGGTTCCGTTACCATTATCATAATACCGATCCGTAAAAGCCCTTTCCATATAAAGAAGGGCGGCATTCTGCATGCCCGCTTCCGTCAGCCGTTTTTCCATGGAAAGCATCAGGTGCTGCTCCGTGCTGGCACCCACAAAAACATCCTCGCGGATGGTGTAATACTCCATTTCCGCATCTATGGGCCGGTACCCCTCCACCCGATAAAAACCTTTTTCCAGTCGAATACTGAAAGACCGGCTTTCCATTTCAGGCGTATTCCCCCTGCGTTGTCCATCAATAAAGATCTGTGCATCACCGGGACGGGAGGCAATATGCAGCACACCATACTCCTTCTCTCCCGTACAGGCCACAAGCAGCAGCCAGCATCCCAGAAGGAAAAATCCCCCGCGAAAGAACCGATCAGACACAGAATTTGTATCCTGTCTGCCAAAGCAATTCACAATTGCAATCCCTCCACAGGGTCCGACTCATTTTTTGCACGGCCATCCGGCTGTTCCCATATAACATGAATTTTCACATCCGGCCCGAGACTACGTGTAACAGGACACAATCCCGCTGCACGCTCCAGCTTTCTTTGCAGAGACACATCCAGCATACAGGGAGGCCGTATCTTCACAGAAAAACCGGCTATACGCCGGGGAGAATCCGCCATTTCTTTTTCAATATCCAGAGAAAAAGCAGCGGTATCATAACCGGATCGCTCCAGCATACTCTCCATGACAGCCAGCATACAGGTGCCAAGAGCTGCCCCCACAAGATCTGTGGGTGAAGGCAGGGGTTTCCCTCCGGTACAGGAAGCAGAAGCCTGTACCGAAATGGCGGTGTCAACGCCCTCTTTCCGAAAAAGATACTCTCCTTTTCCAAGCCCTGCTACACGGATTGCTGCCATGGGCACCCCCTGAAAACGACTATTGATTATCGAGCGGCACCATACCCAAATTTTCTGACATTGTTAACCCCTAAAAATCATTTCATGCAAACGGACAAACATAAAAACCTACTTTTACTAACTATTCAAACTGCCACCGGGAAGAAGAGGCCCCTTACCTTCAGGAAGGGAATGGAGGCTCCTTGCCGGACAAAAAAACAGGATGTCGCAATTCCTTACCCGATATGACAGCGCAAAGGAATTTCCTGCCACCCCGAAAAAAACCTGCCCCTTACCGCCATGAACCCGGGATAAAAAAGCCTTATCGCCCCTGCCGGACAGGATGAAGCCACACTCCCTTCACAAACCACCGGATTCATTGTCAGCGATTTTTCCGATATCTCTCCAGCCATTCCCGCTTAAAGGATTCGAAACGATTCTCCTCTATGGCCACGCGAATATCTGTCATAAGATCCTGATAAAAAGTAAGATTATGAATGGTCGCAAGGGTTTCTGCCAGAGGGTCGCCGGAAAAGAAAAGATACCGGAGAACCATACGGGAAAACGTACGGCAGGTATAACAGGAACAATGCGTATCCAGAGGATACCGGTCTTTACGGAAATTTTTGTTTTTAATACGTAATTTCCCCATACGGGTGAAAAGGGTCCCCTGGCGGGCATAGCGGGTGGGAATGACACAGTCAAACATATCCATACCCTGATGAACGGCCTCCAGAATATCCTCAGGGAGTCCCACTCCCATAAGGTAACGCGGCAGATCTTCGGGCAGACAGGGTGCTGTCACACTCACAACACGGCGCATAAGATCAAAACCCTCTCCCACACTCACGCCGCCGATGGCAAATCCGTCAAAGGGAATGGAGGTAATCTCCTTTGCACTTTTCCGTCTCAGGTCATCATAAATGCCTCCCTGCACGATACCGAAAAGGAACTGATGCTCCTGCAGTGCGGATGCCCGGCATCTTCTTGCCCACGCCGTTGTCAGTGCCAGGGATTCTTCCACATATTTCCGGTCTGCCGTATGGGAAACGCATTCATCAAAAGCCATCACAATATCCGCACCCAGATCCCGCTGAATTTCCATGGACCTTTCCGGTGTCAGCTGAACCCTTTCTCCTTCTTCTTCATAGGAGAAGGTCACACCCTCATCACTGATCACGCGATCCGGCAGAGAGAACACCTGAAAACCACCCGAGTCCGTAAGAATGGTCTGATTCCACCCCATGAAGCGGTGAAGTCCTCCCACATATTTCACGGATGCAAGACGATCACCCAGAGAGAGGTGATAGGTATTGGCCAGAAGAACCTGAGACCCGCTTTCCTCCACATCTTTTGCAGGCGTTGAATGAACATAGCCTGCCGTTCCCACGGGCATGAACGCCGGTGTCTGCACCGACCCGTGGTGGGTGGTGAACTCTCCCCTCCGGGCACCGCTTTTGTCCTTTGCAAGCATTGTAAACTGAATATCTTTTTGCGCCATGCGCTTTTTCCTTTCCAACCAAGCTGATAGAAAAATAAATAAAAGACAGCAAACACCGGCCGACTCCCATTCCGGAGAAAGGAAGCCCTCCCCCATGCCGACTGCCTCCGCTTCGCAGCGGTCTGATGCAGCAAAGAGCTGCCCCCATTTTACACCCAAAAGACATTCCGCTGTTCCGCTGCATGCCGTTTACAAAAGAGACGGTTTTCGTTACCGTAGGGCTCCAACGGAGAAAGACTCTCCGACGTGCTCATAACCTGCAACCTCCAGATACGGAAAACAACATGCTTCGCTCTGTGCTTGTTCTTCTTTTACTCTTCACTTTCACCGGCCCGGCCCTTGCCGGGGAAAAAACAGTTCAGGCCATGGAAGCCCGGTATCAGGGGCTGTGTTTTTCAGCACGCTTTCACCAGATATCCGTTCTCAGCGCCATGAACATTTCGGAAAAAGCCGAAGGGAGGGTTATCTTTGCCCATCCAGGACGTATGCGCTGGGAATATGAGACTCCGGAACCCAGACTGATTCTCACGGACGGCACCACCCTGTGGATCCATTCCCCCCTTGAAAAAGAAGTGCTCACAGGTGCGGCAGAACCTTACTTCGGCAAGGGCAAGGGAGGCCGCTTTCTTTCTGACATGTCCTCTCTGCGTGAGGATTTTACCTACACCCGCATTTCTGAACCGGGCATCCGCCCTGTCCGGATCCGCTTTCTGCCCAACAATCCGGAACCGGGCCTTACGGAACTTTTCATTGAAGCAGAAGAATCCACAGGTCTCATTACGGGCATAGAAACCGTCAATGCCTATGGAGATGTCACACGCATCCGCTTTTTTGGTGAAGAGCACCATACCGGATGTAAAGAAGCCATGTTTCATTTTGTCATTCCGGAAGGAAACCGCCAGTTTGAACTGGGAGAACCATGAACCCACCCGGAGCTTCTTTTAAAACAATCCCAAAGAAACCTTGGAAAGCGTTTCCTTTTACAGGAAATAACAGGACAAAAAAAGGAAACTTTTCGTATAAAATTCACTTCCATAAGAAAACAACAGGATTGCTCACATGAAAGATATCATTCGTCAGCTTGCCAGAAAGAAAAATGCCATTATTCTGGCCCATAACTATGTGCCGTCAGACATTCAGGATGTTGCCGATCTTTGTGGAGATTCTCTGGAACTGAGCCTGAAGGCAGCTGAAACAGACGCGGATATCATTGTCTTTTGTGGTGTCCGCTTCATGGCAGAAACGGCAGCCATTCTCTCCCCGGAAAAAACCGTTCTCCTCCCGGTGGAAGATGCCGGCTGCCCCATGGCGGATATGGTAACGCCGGAAACTCTGAGACAACGGAAAGCCCAGCTCCCCGGCATTCCGGTGGTGACCTATGTCAATTCCACAGCCGCTGTCAAAGCCCTTTCCGACATCTGCTGCACCTCCGCCAATGTACTTCAGGTTGTGGAAAGCCTTGACAGCAAAGAAATTCTTATGACTCCAGACCGCAATCTCGCCCTCTACGCAGCCAGTCATACATCGAAAACCATTCACCTCTGGGAAGGTTTCTGTCCCTTCCACAACACCCTCACCCGTCAGGACGTCATGGAAGCCCGCAAACAGCATCCGGAAGCCCTTTTCATTGCTCACCCCGAGTGTCCTCCGGAAGTACTGCTCATGGCGGATGCCATCAGCAGTACTTCCGGCATGATCCGTATGGCCAGAGAATCCGATCACAGAGAATTCATCATCGGAACGGAAACGGGTCTCCTCCATCCTCTTCAGCAGGCCTGTCCGGAAAAGGCCTTTTATCCCGCCAGCACAAACATGTTCTGTCCGGACATGAAAAAAATAAGCCTTGCAATCCTTGCCTCCACCCTGGAGAAAGAATCCGGCAGAGTGCAGGTTTCGGAAGATATACGCCTGCCTGCCCTCAAGGCCGTAAAGCGTATGATGGCCCTCAAAGGATAACCATAAAGGACAAGATACACACAAGGCCCCTCTGACGGAATTTCCGCGTAAGGGGCCTTTTTTTAGGGACAGGGACCGTGCCTTTCCCTTCCTACCCTGACAAAGCTAATAGTCCATACGGGTTTTCATCATAAAGTGCCCCGCATCATCCATGGCCTGTACATGACGATGCCCTGTCCTTGGAATTTCAATCAGGATACAAGGCCATGTAAACACCTGTGTGACAGGGCTTCCGGGAGAAGGCCTCAGAAGACGAATCCTTAGAATAGCCGTATCACCAACCGTTTCAAACTCCGTAGATGTCAGACGGATACCATACCCGCCCGTATTTTTCCGGCCCAGCCCGAGAAGGAGCACACCCTTTTCGGTAAAGTCCACATTATCCAGACGAAAAGCCGCATCTGCGCAAATCTGCCCATGACTTTCATGCAAAGCGCCCATATCTTCCGGGCTGCCGATCCATACTCCAAAGGGCTCATCACTGTAAAAACCGCAGTTACTGCCATGATACAGCACATTCACCACCGGAGGTGCTCCCATTGTTTTGGTACCGGAAAAACAGCCACTCACAAGTAGACTGATTACCAGAATGCCACCGAGAGCCCGCCATGGTTTCTGCTTCATGATGCTTTTCCCTTTCCCGAGCATAAAAAGCCATGAAATGGTAAAAAATACAAAATTTTCCAACCAGAATCAAGACCCGCTCACAACCGGATATTCTCTGTGGAGCAACCGTGTCACCTATTCAAAATCCTCCGGGATATCCGCATTGGTGTGAACCTTCTGCACATCATCATTATCCTCAAGCATTTCCATGAGCTTCACCATCTGCTGAGCATCCTTGCCCTCCAGACGGGTCATGGTCTGGGGAATCATACAGACTTCCGCCATGGAAAAAGCAAATCCAGTTGCCTCCAATGCATCCCGAACCGTTTCAAAATCCTGGGGTCCTGTAATAATCTCAAAACAGTCTTCTTCTTCCCGTATATCTTCTGCTCCAGCATCAAGGGCTGCTTCCATAAGAGATTCTTCCTCAACGGCCCCTTTGTCCACCACCATCAGTCCTTTTTTATCAAACATCCAGGCCACGCAACCATTGGCACCCAGGTTACCACCGCATTTACTGAAGGCATGACGCACTTCGCCTACGGTACGGTTCTTGTTATCCGTCATCACCTCCACAATCACCGCTGCGCCGCTGGGACCATAGCCTTCATAGGTGATCTCTTCGTAGTTGGCACCGTCCAGATCACCTATACCTTTTTTAATAGCCCTTTCAATATTATCTTTGGGCATATTTTCCCCACGAGCCGCAATGGTTGCCGTACGCAGCCTCGGGTTGCTGGCAGGGTCCCCTCCCCCTATACGCGCAGCCACCATGATTTCTTTGGCCAGCTTGGTAAAAATTTTCCCTCTACGGATATCTTCCTTACCCTTTTTATGACGTATGTTCGCCCACTTACTGTGCCCTGCCATTCACTCCTCCACTGCAGCTGCACATGCCAGCTGCATTGTAATGTTGTCATTCCCATCAGAGTCTTTTGGAAAAACCCATACCCAGCACATAAATTTCCCGGCTCTGCTTCCGGCAACTTTTGGGCTTAAAAATACGCTGTTTTTCAAAAAGCCTTTTCACATCCGCCAAAAAGGAATCAAATCCCCGTCCCTGAAAAATCTTACAAACAAAATATCCACCCGGCTTCAGCACCTCTGAGGCAAGAAGAAGGGCTGCTTCCGCAAGCGCCGCCGAGCGCAGGGCATCCACATCTCCCATTCCTGTGGTGGCTGGAGCCATATCACTCAGCACCCCATGAACTCCTCCCCCTGCCCATTCACGAATTTGGGGCGAAAGGTCATAAATATCGCCCACCACGGCCTGAGCCTGAGGTGGCAGCCCCAAATTTACCGGCGTCAGGTCCACGCCCAGTACAGCTCCATTTTCGCCCGCTTCTTCAGCGGCATACTGCAGCCAGGATCCCGGAGCACATCCCAGATCCATAATTCGCTGTCCTTTTGCCAGAATACCGTATTTTGCCTGTATCTCTTTCAGCTTATACACCGACCTTGCCGCGTAATTTTCCTTGCGGGCCAGCCGTGTATAATGATCTTCCCAGGAGTTTGCCGGATTTTTTGCAGGCATTCCTCCTTTTGCTTTTTTCACCGCCATGGGACTCCATTCCAGACAATAGGAAAGCCAGCGGGGCAACCCCCCGTTTTCATGTTCCCTTCGTGCCTTTTATCCATGGGCTCACACCTCACAATACCCTGAAAAATTTACCCATTGCCCTACACATACCACCTTACAGAAGCGAGATGAAGTTTTTTTCAATGACAGTTTCAGAACAACCTTTCCATGGCATCCTCCACCGTTTTTACACCTTCCAGAGTCAATCCATCGGGAGCCTGAATCCGTTTCGCCGAAGAAAAAGGTACCAGGCAACGGGTGAATCCCATTTTCAGTGCTTCTCCCATCCGGGTCTCCAGATGACTCACGGCTCTGACCTCGCCCGTGAGTCCCACCTCACCCAGAACCACCGTCTTGCCATCCACGGCCCGGTCCAGAAAGCTGGAAGCCAGTGCCGCTACAACACCCATATCGACGGCCGGCTCATCCACCCTTACCCCGCCAGCCACATTCATGAAAATATCATGGCCGGCAAGATTCAGCCCCACTTTTTTTTCCAGTACTGCCGCCAGAAGGGCAACCCGGTTGCTGTCAAGACCTGCAATGGTCCGTCGAGGAGAACCCGCCCCTGTTCCCGTTACCAGAGCCTGCAGCTCAACCAGAATAGGACGGGTTCCTTCCATACTGGTTGTGACCACGGAGCCTGCGGCAGCCTGGGGTCTTTCTGCAAGAAAAACAGCCGAAGGATTGCCCACCTCCCGCAATCCCGCTTCCTGCATCTCAAACACTCCGATTTCATTGGTGGAACCAAACCTGTTTTTAACGGCCCTCAGGATACGGAAAACATGATTCCGATCCCCTTCAAAATACAGAACGGTATCCACCATATGCTCCAGCAGACGGGGTCCCGCAATGGCACCATCTTTAGTGACGTGCCCCACCAGCAGAGTTGGAATGCCAATGCGTTTGGCAAAGACCATAAGCCTGAGGGTAGCTTCCCTGACCTGGGAAACACTTCCCGGCGCAGAAGACAGCTCTGGGCTGAACATGGTCTGTATGGAATCAATCACCAGAACATCGGGCTTTCTCGATTCAGCCAGCTGCAGAACCCTTTCCACCTCCGTTTCCGCTGCCACAAGAATACCCGGCCTGACAGCGTCCAGACGTTCGGAACGCAACCGGATCTGGCGGACAGACTCCTCACCGGAAACATAGAGAACTTCCTTGCCCATACCAGCAAGCCCTGCAAGGGTCTGCAGCATAAGGGTGGATTTACCTATGCCCGGATCCCCTCCAATGAGTACCAGACTACCGGCAACCAAACCACCTCCCAGCACACGGTCCAGCTCCGCAATACCCGTCCGGATGCGTTTTTCCGCATCCAGAGGTATGCTGTCCATGGGAAACACCTGCAGGTCCAAAGCTTTCTGCCCCCTTGAGGGAACTTCCCGTTCTTCAAGAAAACTGTCCCAGCCATCACACTCCGGGCATCGGCCCATCCAGCGCGGAGCCCTGTGACCACAGGCCTGACATACGAAAATACTCTTCTGATTTTTCTTCATCATTTGACCCCCAGCATCAATCAGGCTAGTGTTCTTTGGGGCATCATCCGCAGGCAGTCAAACAACCCTGTCTCTTCAGAAACACCATACAGATCGCAAAAGACAGCCCCTCCCCAACCCGAAGATAACAGAAACAGGTCCTGCTTCAGAGGAAAAAACCATGCTTGACTATCATGTTCATACTCCCCTGTGCAAGCATGCCACAGGGACTCCCGCCGCCATGGTACGGGCAGCCGTGGCAAAAGGCCTGCAAGAGGTAGCCTTTCTGGATCACCTGACCCTTCCTCCCCTGCCCACGGATCACAGCATGACCCTTAAAGACATCCCTTTTTATCTCAATACGATCCGGGAACTGACCCATGCATGGGAAGGCCGCATCCGTGTCCTTGCCGGACTGGAGATAGATTTTCACCCGGATTGTCTGCCAACCCTGCGGACCGTATGCAACAGCTTTGATCTGGATATTGTGGGGGGGTCTGTTCACTTTGTGAACGGCCATAATATTGCCAGCCGCAGCGGGATAAAAACCTGGGCAGCCCTGCCCCCCCTGCCCCTTTACCATGCCTACATCGACACCATGGAAGCCTTGGTGGATGCCGATTTATGTGATATGCTCTGCCACCTTGACCTCATGGATAAATTTGCCCCCCTCCTTTCGCACGAGCAGAGACAGGAAATCGATAGCCGCATGAACAACCTTCTCAGCCTTGTTGCCCGCAAACAAACGGTTGTGGAAGTCAATGGATCCGGCATGGATCAGCCCAAGGGCCATCCCTACCCGTCCCCTTCCCTTCTGGCGGCCTGCCATGAAAAAGGTATTCCCGTTACCCTTTCCTCCGATGCCCACAATCCTTTTTCCGTTGGACGCCACAACCAGGCACTTCTTGGCTATATCCGGCAAGCCGGCTATAAGGCCATCACAAAATTTTACGGACGCAAACCCCATTCCATGATCCTGACAGAAGGAGGCCAGCCATGAACAGCACGCCCCCCCTTTTTCCTCGCAGACAGAAATCACAGGGCATAATCCGAAATTTTTTCGCTGTAACAGGTATCGTCTTCTCCTTGTTCTTCTTTTTTTCCGCCGGAGCCTCGGAAAGATCCGCCCCGCAGGATCCGGAATTTGTCCCCGTTCTGCACCAGCTTCTGACCGATGGCGTGGACGCAGGCCTTTTGCAAAATGTTTTTGCACACCCGGATATGCGCTTCCATGTCGACATACCGGCCCTTTTTTTCATTATTCAGGAAAGCAGGCTGGACTACGATCAGTTTTCCCGGCCACAACCCGTTCAGCAGGCCAGAAACTACATGGAAACCCACGGGGAAATCCTCAACCGTGCTGAACAGATTTATGGTGTACCTCCTGACATCCTTACGGCCCTGCTTCTGGTTGAAACCCGTCTGGGAACCTTTATGGGAAGATACTCTGCCGCAGCCAGCCTTGCCAGCATTGCCGCCATGGCATCCCCGGATGTGCAGGAGCAGCTCTGGGAAAAAGTAAAAGACAATACCCGCTACAGCGACAGGGAGTCTTTCCGGAAAAGGGCTGAGAACAGAGCCGCATGGGCACAAAAAGAGCTGGCACCGCTCCTGCGTTACGCCGAAACCAAGGGAGTTCACGCTGCTGAAATCAAGGGTTCCTATGCCGGAGCGGTAGGCATCTGCCAGTTCATGCCCTCCAACATCGAACCCTATGCCGCAGACGGTGACGGGGATGGCATAATCCGCCTGAGCACCCATGAAGATGCTATTTTCAGTGCGGCCCGCTACCTTAAGGAGCACGGATGGCAAAGGGAAATGACTACAAATGAGCAGGAAAGAATTCTTCTGACCTATAACCGGAGCCGCCCTTACGCGCAGGCGATTCTGACGGTATCAGAAAAACTTAGGGATACAAAAGACGTATTACCGATGAAGTAAAAAATCTGCTGTTCTGGAGGGATCATGCCACACGGCTCTACCAAAGCCATGACTGTGGACCGATGGGATTATTGATGGCTGTGCAACTATTTATATGATAACGATTTGTCGGAAAGGATTATATATCGATGGAAACGGTTCTTGTGTGGGTTGGCTTAGGATTTCTTTTTCTCATACTGACCAATCTGGCTTTTTTTGATGTACTGCGAAGGGATTTCGGGTCAAAGGGAAAAAAAGCGTTATGGGGTATAATCGCTCTCATCCCTTTTATCGGATGTATCCTGTATGTCACCATCGGCATGCGACTTGGCAGGCGTCTTCCTCCGGAAACCACCACCTGAACCAAAGGAAACCGAATGTCACGGACTCCCGTTATCCTCACAGCCTTTGGCACCCGCAACAAAACAAAAGAAACAACAGATTTTATTGAAAATTATTTCCGGAAAACCTTCCCCTCCTGTGAATTTCACTGGGCTTTTTCCGCCAGAAGTGTCCAGAAAAACCGACATCAGGGCACCCCTCCCCCCCCGGAAAAAGTATTGCAGGAACTGGCTGACCAGGGGCATTCAGGAGCCGTGATCCAATCCCTTCATGTGGTCTGCGCCGCAGAATTTCATAAACTGATTCCCCTCTGCAGAAATGCGCCCCTTGCTACCCAGCTGAGCCTGCCCCTCCTTGCCTCCGTGGAAGACTGCAGAGCCGCCGCCTGCGCACTGAAGCCTGCCGTCGAAAGCCTTGCTTCCGATACAGCTGCCGTACTGGCCCTGCACGGTTCCTCCCATCCGGGAGGCACTCTGTTCCATCTTATGGGCAGAATCTTTATGGAAACCTGTGGAGACCGGGCTTTTTTCGGAATGATAGAAGGGGAACCCGGCAAAGAAGCAATCGCCCGCCGCATTGGCAAGGCAGGGTTCACAAAAGCGCATATTTTTCCCTTTACCCTTATCACGGGCATCCACGTTGAAAAAGACCTTGCAGGCCCGGAAGATTCCTGGAAAACGGCCTTTCTTGCAGCGGGCATCACACCAGCCATTGATTGCCGCAGCCTTGGCAGACACCCCGCTATCCTGGACATCTTCGGCTCCCATCTGAGAAAAACCCTGGATGCAACGATGGGAACCGGGCCTACACCTCAAGAATTTCCATAATACGATTCAACAATTTCTCTTCGGCAGGATCCACAACCAGATCCGAAAGGGCCAGACACTGGGCCATTTCAACCACACTGAAACGATCAGAAGGGTCTTCCAGTAGTATGGGCAAGGCTTCCATGGCAGCTGCCGGATCCATTTCCAGAATACGGGACTGCTCTCTTACAAGCTCCCGGATACGGGAATCGGGTAAATTGGCGGTTTTGGGGTGGTTACGGATCAACTCCAGCAATACGGTTATTTCCTCCTGATGCACAACTCCATCCGCTCCGGCAACGGCCACAAGAACTCTCACCAGCGCCTCGGAAAAACCACCTCTGGTAATTTTTTCCCGAAAGAACCCATCCTCAGCACTGCGCCATGCTGCTTCATGGGGCCTTTTATCCGGCCCTGCATCTGCCAGAGCCACTTGGGAAGCGGACACCATGCGCACAAAAGGATTGCTGTAAATCAGCATAAAAAATTGCTCTTCCGCCGTTTCCTTCAGCCGGGTGACCATATCCATACAGGTCGCCATGCTATTCACGAAGCTCTCTTCCATTTCACGAAAAAGATTGGTTCCGGGTGCAGGGGAACGATACTGGCGGACGGAACGGGCCGCCAGTTTCACAGGCAGCATCATGGGGTTGATGTCAGCAAGCACCATACGCAGAAAACGCTGGGGATGATGCATCCGTATGAAAGCCGCCGACTGAGGCGTTACCATCTGACGGATCCATGGCTGAACAAAACTGCGGTAGCAGAGATCGTTTACCTTTGAAATTTCCGCCACAGGATAAAAATCCAGCTCATCTTCCACGCCATCATCCAAAGACTCAATATCCTGAAAGGTTCTCGATTCAAAACGCACCTTGTAAGCTTTATCCGAATACCGCGGATCACCCTTCTCAATGATCATCTCATAAAGGCCGGGGGCAAGATAATCCACCATATCAATACTACCAATAATCTCGGAATGTTCCTTTTCCGCAACCCGGTCCGATACAAACAGCCCGATATGGCCCACATTTTCATGCACCATATAAATAATCACCTGCTGCTGATGCTTGACCTCCTCCAGACTGCCCCAGACCTTCAGAATCCAGTTCAATGCCTGCTGGGGAGGGGTAACGTTATCGCCGTCAGAAGAAAACAAAACGATGGGATCTTCCAGCTCCCGGAGGTCAATCCGTTTACCCTCCTGAAAACTTACTTCGCCCAGCTCCAGCTGATTCTCAATGAAAAGATGCTGAATCATGAAACGGATTTCTTCCGAAGTCATGAGATAATAGCTGCTCCACCATCTTGAAAAATCACGAAACCGCTCACCCTCCGTATCCACGTGACCATACAGCCTGTAAGGACTTCGGAGATAGGCTTCCGCCGGATCCAGGGCCTCGTGACCCGAAGCAAGGTTCGCACCATCAAAAAATCCGCCCCCCAGATCGCTGAAAAGCTCCACGCTCCAGACACCGCCGACCAGCCCTGCTTTATAACGCACCACATGGCGGCCCCGTACTCCGGCCCAATAGGAAATGGGAGATCCGTTCAACACCAGGGGACCCGCCAGATTGGGACGATCCGCACTCATCAGCGCCACCGCCCAGCCCGCCTGACTGTTACCAATGATACTGGGCTTGCCGCTCTCCGGATGCAGTCTGGTCACTTCTTCAATAAACCGTATTTCCGCATTTTTCACATCTTCCAGGGTCTGTCCCGGAACTGGCTCGGGAAAAAACAGAATAAAATAGACAGGATGCCCCTTATCCAGAGCAATGCCAACCTCAGACGCCCGTTTCGAACCTCCAAGGCCCGGAGCATTACCGGAGCGGGGATCAATCACGACCACCGGCCTTCGGTCATGTCCAAAACTGACTTTCGGGCTTTTCTTTCGCTCTCCCTTGCAACGCCGGTCCCTCATCCGTACCAGAGCATAGTTCACAGGCCGCTCGAAGGAGCGACCGTCCATGACCATTTCATAGGGAAAAAACAGTACCGGAGGCTGGCCGTCGGCAAGATACTGAAAAAAATCATTACCGTGCTCACGCAGAATATCCCAGAAAAGAAGGGTGCGCTGGGAAGCATCCACCGTGTAGTCCACAAAATCCAGACCACTGTTTGCCAGAGGAAGCATGTCTGCTATTCGGGAAAAATCCTGTGCCATAATATCCTCGCTGGTTACATTGTTAACAAACCTTAAATTCTTTCTCCGCTCCAGCGCAATTTAGCCTTCAGAACATCAAAATAACGCTGATCCGGCAGGGTGATCATCCGTACCGGTATTTCCGCACGGACAACGGAAAGACTGTCTCCATGCTGCAGGGCATGGCCGGACTGACCATCACATGTCAGCATGATATCCTCTGAAGACCGGGGATCCAGCCGAACGGTCACCCGCACGCCATCGGGGAGAATCAGCGGCCGGTTGGTCAGCGTAAAAGGACAGATCGGAGTCAGGAGAATGGCCTTCAGAAAGGGATGGACCACCGGCCCGCCTGCTGCCATGGAATAGGCGGTGGAGCCAGTAGGCGTTGCAATGATAAGACCATCCCCCGTGTAGGTAGTAAGGTAGCGGCCGTCTATTTCCGTGCGAACTCTGGCCAGACGGGCCAAAGCACCCTTGGAAATCACCACATCATTCAGAACCCTTTCCTCCAGCAGCACCTGCCCCCCCCTGTGAAGACTCACCCGGAGACACATTCTCTCTTCAGCCGTGTAGTACCCCTCCAGAACGGCATCCGCAATTTCGTAAAGACGGTCTTCCACCACTTCCGCCAGAAACCCCACCTCACCGAATTTGACGCCAAGAAGCGGTACACCCCGGTTACCGATCCATCGGGCAGCAGAAAGAAAGGTTCCATCACCTCCCAGCGCAAAAACTACCTCCACCTCTGATGGTGCGCCGCAATAGGAAAGAACCTCCTCTCCGGAAGCGGAGTGCCGTACCACCTTCAGTCCCCGGTTTGCCAGCCAGACACTGAAAGCATCGGCTGTTTTCTGAGCCTGTTCATCCTCCTTCACGATCAGCCCCACGGTCGCGGCCATGCATGCCTCCTTATTATGTAAGCTACTGCAGCATAACGGGTTCACCGGGCTGCGTAAAGACAATTTCCAACGTTGTGCCGGAAGAAAAACGCTTTCTCCTTGACGCCCCATCTCCACTTAACTATTTTTATCTTTTATCCGTTTTCAGGTATGGTTCACCCAACCCCATGAGGAGGAAAATCTCCATGAAATCCTTTGTCAGGCTGTCATGTAGCATGGTCCTGGTTCTTCTTGCCACGACCTTCTTTGTTTCCTGCGGTAAAAAGACCGAAGATGAAGTCATCAAAATCGGGTATGGCGGTGCCCTCTCCGGTGATCTCGCCTCCTACGGCATTCCCAGCAGGCGGGCGGCTGAACTGGTTATCAAAAATATCAATGCCGGTGGCGGGCTTCTGGGAAGACAGGTTGTCCTGCTGGCAGAAGATGATGTCTGCCGCCCTGAGGTGGCCACCAACACAGCTACGAAACTTGCCACCGAAGGTGTTGTTGCCGTTATCGGCCACATCTGCTCAGGAGCCACCATTTCAGCTCTTGGCATTTACAACAGTACCAACACGGTCTGCATCTCCCCATCGGCCACCAGCCCGGAAATCACCCAAAGCGGAGACTACCCTGTCTTCTTCCGCACCATTGCTCCGGATGATGCTCAGGCAAGACTGCAGGTGGACTTTGCCCTGGACACCCTCGGCCTTGAAAGAATTGCCATCCTCCATGACCGTGGCGACTACGGCCGGGGACTTGCGGAATTTGCACGTAAATTCATCCAGGAATCCGGTCAGGCAGAAGTCGTTCTGTATGAGGGAATTACCACGGGTGCCATGGACTACACCTCCGTTGTTCAAAATATCCGCAGATCCCAGGCCGATGCCGTCATTTACGGAGGCTACCACCCTGAAGCATCCAAACTCGTGATGCAGATGCGCAACAGCGACATGAAAACCCTCTTTATTTCCGCAGACGGCGTCAAAGATGACACCTTTATCCGTGTTGCCGGCGAGTACGCAGAAGGCGTGTATGCCACAGGACCCGTTGACGTATCCGAGAACCCGCTGGCCGTTGCTGCCCGTGAAGAGCACCGGCAGACCTATGGCGATGATCCCGGAGCATTCTTTTTAAATGCCTATGCAGCCAGCATGGCACTGATGAATGCCATTGAAAAAGCCGGGGCCACGGACGCTGCATCCATCATGAATGCCCTGCGCAGCGAGTACATAGACACACCCCTCGGCAACATCAGCTTTGATGAGAAAGGGGATGCCATTGGCGTTGGCTTTTCCATGTATCAGGTGCAGGACGGTGTCTATGTTGAGCTGAAAGAATAAATAAAACCTGCGGAACAAATACCTTTTGCAGGTAAGAAATTCATACCGGGGGCTTGCTCCCGGTATGAAAATAATATATTGGCAGCACGTTGGCAAAAGGTTGGACCAGAACAGAACGGTCAGGGCTGGGCCCGGAAAGGGAAAAACTTTTTTTCCCTTTCCAGGCTCCGTCACCCATCGGACCTTCTGAAAAAGATTCATCCGCCGGAGATTTCCTGTCCGGAATCTTCTTTGACGCTCATAAACCAACATGGGAAATCTGCACCATGGAACAGTTTCTTGAATATTTCCTCAGCGGCCTCACCCGAGGCAGCATCTACGCCCTCATCGCCCTCGGCTACACGATGGTGTACGGTATCATAGGGCTTATCAATTTTGCCCATGGTGAAATTTATATGATAGGCGCCTTCACCGCCCTCATCGCTGCCACCGCCCTCACCATTCTCGGATTCCCTCCACTGGCCGTTCTGCTCCTTGCCGGCCTTGCCGCAGTTATATGGGCATCCGCCTATGGATTCACCATTGAAAAAGTGGCCTACAAGCCCTTACGGGGAGCCCAACGCCTTTCCCCTCTGATCAGTGCCATCGGGATGTCCATTTTTCTGCAAAATTATGTCATGCTGGCCCAGACTTCCGATTTTCTCCGCTTCCCCTCCCTTATTCCGGAATTCCAGTGGCTGGCTCCCTGGTCCCATATCATGAACACCTCCCGGTTCATTATCCTGGCCACGGCTGCGGTTGCCATGGTTTTTCTCACTCTCCTTATCAGGTACACCCGTACGGGAAAAGCCATGCGCGCCACATCCCAGGACAGAGAAATGGCCCTTCTTGTGGGCGTGAATGTGGACCGCGTCATCTCCAGCACCTTCATCATCGGATCCTCCCTTGCTGCCGTGGGAGGGGTGCTGATAGCCTCCCATATCGGACAGATCAACTACTATGTCGGCTTCATTGCCGGACTGAAGGCCTTTACCGCGGCCGTTCTCGGCGGTATAGGGTCCATTCCCGGTGCTGTTCTGGGAGGGCTGATACTCGGATGGACCGAAAGTTTTGCCACGGGCTATGTTTCATCCGAATATGAAGATGTCTTTGCCTTTGCCCTGCTGGTACTGATTCTGATCTTCCGCCCCGCTGGCATCCTTGGTAAAAACAACACCCAGAAAGTCTGATGAGGTTGGTATGTCTGGTCTTGATGAAGTCAAAAAATCGCTTACTGCCGCAGTCTGGTTCATGTTTCTCACGTTTCCCATCATGGTTGTCCGAGTCCGGCCTCTGGACAGAACCATTGAATGGCGATGGGACAACATGATTTACGTGGGCCTTAGCGTTTTCTTCGGATCCTTTCTATGGCGAAAAATGCTCCGACGCAAGGAAATGGGACTCCGAAGACAGGCCATGGGAGAAGACAGCAGGAGGCAAAATTTCCTTCAGAAAGCAGCGGGGAATCGCCGGTTCCTTGTGCCTGCCACGATGGGCATTCTGGTTATCACCCTTCTCTTTCCCCACCTTGTGAATCCTTATCAGATCAGTATCATGACCCTGGCCCTCATTTACGTGGTATTGGGTCTGGGGCTGAATATCGTTGTGGGGCAGGCAGGACTTTTAAACCTTGGCTATGTTGCTTTTTTTGCCGTGGGGGCTTATTCTTATGCCCTTCTGAATCAGCACTTCGGGCTGGGATTCTGGATCTGCCTGCCCATCGGAGCTTCCCTTGCCGCCCTTTTCGGCATCCTGCTTGCACTGCCCGTTCTTCGGCTCCGGGGGGACTATCTTGCCATTGTCACCCTCGGCTTCGGAGAAATCACCCGCATTGTTCTGGAAAACTGGGGAGCCTTTTCCGGTGGCCCCATTGGCATCCGGAACATACCCAGGCCGGAATTTTTCGGCATGACATTCAGCCTCAGCGAAGCCATTACCTTTATCTACTACATCATGATTGCAGCGGTTATTTTTACTGTTTTTGTGATCAACCGGCTCCAGAACTCCCGTCTGGGAAGGGCCTGGGTAGCCCTTCGTGAAGACGAGATTGCCTGCCAGGCCATGGGCATTGACAAAGCCCGAGTCAAACTCTCCGCCTTTGCTCTGGGTGCCATGTGGGCAGGTATGGCTGGCGTTATTTTCGCTGGATACAACACCTATATCAACCCGAAAAGCTTTACCTTTATGGAATCTGTCATCATTCTTTCCATTGTTGTTCTGGGCGGAATGGGCTCTATCCTGGGGGTCATTCTGGGTGGACTCATCATGATCCTTCTGCCTGAATACCTCCGGGAGGTAGGACACTACCGCATGCTGATCTTTGGTGCCGCCATGATTGTGATGATGGTCTTCCGGCCCCAGGGCCTGATACAGGGTAAACGCAAAGCATATCAATTCCAACGAGACAAAAAGGCAGCCTGAGCCCATGGAACCCATTTTACAAGTACACAACCTCACCATGGATTTTGGTGGCCTCAGGGCCCTGAACCGGGTGAAACTGGATATCAGAGAGGGTGAAATTGTGGCCCTGATAGGCCCCAATGGTGCGGGTAAAACCACCTTTTTTAACTGCATCACGGGCATTTACAAGCCCACGGGTGGCGACATCACCATCACCCCACCGGGAAAAAACAGCCTGCGCATCAATGGCATGAAAGCCAACCGGGTAACGGAAAAAGGACTGGCCAGAACCTTTCAAAATATCCGGCTTTTCCCCAACATGACCGTTTTGGAAAATGTGCTGATAGGACGTCATGTCCGGACCCGCTCGGGTATACTGGGTGCCATCTTCCGTCCTCCTTCCGTCAAAAAAGAGGAAAGGGAAACCGCAGAGCACTGCTATGAACTTTTGCGGAAGGTGAACCTCGCCCCCCAGGTGAACGAGCTGGCCAAAAACCTTTCCTACGGAGCACAGAGACGCCTGGAAATTGCACGGGCCATGGCAACGGACCCTTTTCTGCTGCTTCTGGATGAACCGGCTGCGGGGATGAACGCCATGGAAACTCTGGAGCTTGACCAGTTAATCCGGAGAATACGGGAAGAGGACAGAATCAGCATTCTCCTCATTGAGCATGACATGAAACTGGTCATGAATATCTCTGAGCGTATTTTTGTCATGGACTATGGTTCCAAAATCGCCGAAGGCTCTCCCATGGAGATCAAACAGAACCCCCTTGTCATCAAAGCCTATCTCGGAGAGGAAACCCATGCTGACGATTGAAGGCATCGATACATACTACGGCAATATACGGGCCTTAAAAAATATCTCCATTGAAATTTCCGAGGGGGAAATTGTGGCTCTCATCGGAGCCAATGGCGCGGGTAAAACCACTACCCTCAAGTCCATTTCCGGCATCACTCCGCCCAGAAACGGACGTATCCGTTTTATGGATCAGGATATTCACCACTGTCCACCTGAAAAAATTGTTGCCATGGGATTGTGCCATGTACCCGAAGGCCGCCATATTTTCCCCCAGCTGACGGTACTGGAAAACCTTGAAATGGGGGCCTTTCTCCGCAGGGACAAAACCGGCATACGGCAGGATCTGGACTATATCCTTTCCCTGTTCCCCATCCTTGCCCAACGCCGCAAGCAGGCAGGAGGCACCCTTTCCGGCGGTGAACAGCAGATGCTGGCCATATCCAGAGCCCTGATGGGACGTCCCAAACTCCTGCTTCTCGATGAGCCATCCCTTGGACTCGCCCCACTAATTATCAAGCAAATATTTGAAATAATAGAAAAAATCAACAAGGATGGCACAACCATATTTCTCATTGAACAAAATGCCAATCTGGCCTTAAAAAGCTCCCACAGAGGCTATGTCATGGAAAACGGAGAAATCAGCCTTTCGGATACGGCAGGCAATCTTCTGAAAAATGAAGATGTAAAAAAAGCCTATCTGGGCATCTGAAATCCGGCCCGCCCTCTCTGGCAGAAAGAACCGCAGAACAACTCTGCTGCGCACGGGCATACGCCAGAATCGAGCAGGATAGCGCAGAAGGCCCACTCTGCTGACGTCCTCTCACAAAACGGTGCGTACGGGCCTCGTCCACGGCTCCTGTTCCATCTTATCCCATTTTATGGGGAAAGTTCCTGTTTGTGCTTCGTTTCTTCATTCAATGCTTACTGCCTGTTCGCTCCGATTCTTCTGCGGAGGGAAGGCTCCTTTTATCCGTTTCCGGCAATATACGCCTTCG